>CALXQA010000071.1 GCA_944390335.1 uncultured Clostridia bacterium | reverse complement strand
TAAAATAAAAAAATAAATAAATAAAAATAAATTAAATTAAAAAAATAAGTAAATTAAAAAATAAATAAATAAAAAAATTAAATAAAAATAAATAAAATCAAAAATGATTAATAAAAAATAATGAAAAAAACATTAAAAAGATTAAATTCTTTCTAAAATCAAAAATAAGACACTTTATATACTTAAACATATACTTTTATTAATAAGAAATAAAAAAGTCTTAAAATTGATTTTAAAGAGGAATAAAAAATATAAAGATAAGGAGTAAGTTATGGAAAAAACAATAGTAGCAATTTCAACTGCAAGTGGAAATGGTGGCATTGGAATTATAAGATTATCAGGTAAAGATACATTTAAAATAATAGATAGGATATTTATTCCTAAAAATAAGAAAAAAGAAATAAAAGGATATAATATTAAATATGGAAACATAGTTAATCCAAAAAATAATGAAACTATAGATGAAGTTTTAGTATCATATTTTGTTTCTCCTAAAAGCTATACTACAGAAGATATGTGTGAGATTAATTCTCATGGTGGTATGGTTGTAGAAAAAAGAATATTAGAAATATGTTTAGAAAATGGAGCAGAATTAGCAGAACCGGGAGAATTTACTAAAAGAGCCTTTTTAAATGGTAGAATAGATTTATCTCAAGCAGAAGGTATAATTGACCTTATAAATTCAAAAAGTGATATGGAGGCAAAAGAGTCTATAGGTCAGTTAGAAGGGTATTTATCAAAGAAAATAAAAGAAATAAAACAGAAAATGCTTGATATTATGGTTGATATTGAAGTAACTATAGATTATCCAGAGTACGATGTAGAAGAAGTTACAAATACCAAGGCTTTGAAGGAACTTACATATATAAAAGAAAAACTTACAAGTTTGGAAGAATCTTTTAATAAAGGAAAAATACTAAAAAGTGGCATAAAAACAGTAATTCTAGGCAAGCCTAATGCAGGCAAATCTTCTTTATTAAATGCTATGCTTAAAGAGGATAGAGCAATTGTAAGTGATATAGAGGGTACTACTAGAGATACAATTGAAGAGTATATTAATATAGAAGGAGTAGCCCTTAAACTTATTGATACTGCAGGAATTAGAGATACTGATAACAAAATAGAAAAAATAGGTGTGGAAAAAAGTAAAAAATTAGCGGAATCAGCAGACCTTATTATTGCAATTATTGATAATTCAAGGAATATTGATGATGATGATAAGAAAATATTAGATATTATAAAGGATAAAAACGCAATTATAGTTTTAAATAAGGTTGACATAAATGATAAAAATGAATATAATGAAAAAGAAGTAACAAACTTATGTAAACCTATAATAAAAATATCTGCAAAAGAGGAAAAAGGATTAGATAATTTATATAAAGAAATATTAAAATTATTTGAAATACATGATATATCAAGCAATAATGAGGTTCTAATAACAAATGAAAGGCATAAAAAACAAATAAATAAAGCAAAGGAAAATATAGAAAGGGCTATTAATTCATTAAAGGATAATATGCCTGTTGATATATTAAGTATACATATAAAAGAAGCTTTAAATGATTTAGGAGAAATAACAGGTGAAAATGTTTCTGAAAATATAATTAATGAAATCTTTTCTAAATTTTGTTTAGGTAAGTAAAAAAGTTGACGAAATATCTACGCAAACATAGATGGGAGAACGATTATAATAGCTTTGCATGTATTTGGAATTTATTAATTTATTATTTATTGAAATATGAGGAAAAATAAAAATAAAACTAAAAAAATGTTCTGGTTTGAGTTTCATAAATAACTACAAAATCGAACAAATATACATATTTTGAAGGAGGAAAAAATGGAGTATTATGCAGGAGAATATGATGTAGCAGTAATTGGTGCAGGGCATGCAGGATGCGAAGCAGGACTTGCTTGTGCAAGGCTTGGAATGAAAACATTAGTATTTTCTATAAGTTTAGAAGCAGTAGCTAACATGCCCTGTAATCCACATATAGGAGGAAGTTCAAAAGGACATATTGTAAGAGAAATAGACTGTTTAGGAGGTGAAATGGGTAAAAATATAGATAAGACATATGTGCAGCTAAAAATGCTAAATAAATCAAAAGGACCAGCAGTATATTCTCTAAGAGCACAAGCAGATAGAAAAAGATATCAAGAAGAAATGAAACATACTCTTGAAAGACAAGAGAATTTATATTTAAAACAAGCAGAAATAGTAAATATAAATGTAGAAAATAATAAAGTAAAATCTATTGTAACAAATGTAGGAGCAGTATACAATGTAAAAGCCGTAATTTTAGCTACAGGAACGTATTTAAAAGGAATGATACATATAGGAGAGGTGTCATATTCAAGTGGCCCAGATGGAGTAGCAGCATCTAACAGTTTATCAGATGTATTAAAAAATCTAGGTATTAAAGTACTAAGATTTAAAACAGGAACTCCTGCTAGAGTAAATAGGAGAAGTTTAGACTTTTCAAAAATGGAAGTACAAAAAGGTGATGAAAATATAGAACTATTTTCATTAGAAGATGGGGAAGTAGCAAATAAAGAGCAAATGGACTGCTATCTAACATATACAAACTCTAAAACACATGAAATAATAATGAATAATTTAGATAGATCCCCTCTATATTCAGGAAAAATACATGGAACAGGACCTAGATATTGCCCATCAATAGAGGATAAAGTTGTAAGATTTAAAGATAAAGAAAGACACCAGATATTTATTGAACCAGTAGGAAAAGGGACAGATGAAATGTATGTACAAGGAATGAGTTCATCACTTCCGGAAGATGTACAAATAGCTATGTATAGAAGCATAGCAGGAATGGAAAATGTAGAGTTTACAAGACCTGCTTACGCTATAGAATATGATTGTATTGACCCACAAGAATTAAAATTATCACTAGAACATAAACAAATTAAAGGGATGTTTTTTGCAGGACAAATTAATGGAACATCAGGATATGAAGAAGCAGCAGCACAAGGACTAATAGCAGGAATAAATGCATCTTTAGAAATAAAAGGAAAATCCCCTGTTATACTAGATAGGTCTCAAGCATATATAGGTGTGTTAATAGATGATATAGTAACAAAAGGAACAAATGAACCATATAGAATGATGACTTCAAGAGCTGAATATAGGCTACTTTTAAGGCAGGATAATGCAGATTTAAGGCTTACTAAACTAGGACATGATATAGGATTAATATCAGATGAAAGATATAATAAATTTTTAAATAAAAAAAAGAATATAGAAAAGGAATTAAAAAGATTAGAAAGCACAATAATAAAGCCAACTGAAAAAGTAAATAAATTTTTAGAAAATGAAGGAACAAGCAAACTTACTACAGGAATAAGGTTATCAGACTTATTAAGAAGGCCAGAGCTTAATTATAATAGCTTAAAAGAAATAGATGAAAATAGACCAAAACTTACTAAACAAGAAGCCGAAGAAGTAGGAATTCAAGTAAAATATGCAGGATATATAAAATTAGAAGAAGAACAAGTAAACAAATTTAAAAAATTAGAAGAAAAGAAATTATCAGAAAGCATTAATTATGAAGAAATAAAAGGATTAAGACTAGAAGCAAGACAAAAATTAAATAAAATAAAACCAACATCAGTAGGACAAGCATCAAGAATTTCAGGAGTATCACCAGCAGATATTTCTGTACTATTAATTTATTTAGAGACATTAAATAGAAAGTCTTAATTAATATAAATAAAAGATATAAGGAGACTTGATATGGATTTTAATGAAAAAATATTACATGCATTTAAAAGTATAGATATAAAGCTAAATGAAAATGAGGTACAATCTTTTAAAAAATATATGGATTTATTATTAGAATGGAATACTAAAATAAATCTAACTGCAATCACAGAAGAAGATGAAATTATATTAAAACATTTTTTAGATTCTTGTACTATTATGAAATATATAAAAAGTGAAGATAAAATAATAGATATAGGTACAGGAGCAGGATTTCCAGGAATTCCTTTAAAAATTATAAATCCTGATATTCATATAACATTAATGGATTCATTGAATAAGAGAATAAATTTTTTAAATGATGTAATAGATAAATTATCATTAAAAAATATAGATGCTGTACATTCAAGGGCAGAAGATTTAGCAAGAAATGAAAAGTTTAGAGAAAAATATGATATAGCAGTATCAAGAGCAGTTGCTAATCTCTCTACTTTATCAGAATATATGCTTCCATTTGTGAAGATAGGTGGAAAATGTATTTGCATGAAAGGCCCTAATATAGATGGAGAAGTGGAAAATGCAAAAGGTGCAATTTCAAAATTAGGTGGAAGAATAAAAAGTATAGATAATTTTAAATTAGGAAATACTGAAAATGAAAGAAATATAATAGTGATAGAAAAAATAGCACACACAAACCCTAAATTTCCTAGAAAAGCTGGACTTCCAAGCAAAGAACCATTAAAATAAAATGTAAAATTTAATAGAAAAATGTAATATCTTTATTGACATATTACATTTTTTTTTATATTATATTTAGAGAATTGGAGGGACAAAATTGGGTAAGGTAATATCTGTTGCAAATCAAAAGGGAGGAGTCGGAAAGACTACTACCACAATAAATATAAGTGCATTACTTGCTAAAAAAAATAAAAAAGTATTGCTAATAGATGCAGATCCACAAGGAAATGCAACTAGTGGATTAGGTATAGGTAAGAATAGCGAATTTTCGACATATGATGTTTTAATAAATGAAGTAGAAATTCCAAATACAATACAAAAAGTAAAAGTAAAAAACTTGGATGTGTGTCCAGCAAACATGAGTTTGGCAGGAGCAGAAGTTGAACTTGTATCTGCAGTAGGTAGAGAATACAGGTTTAAAGATAAAATAGACAAAGTAAAAGACTATTACGATTATATATTAATAGATTGTCCACCATCATTAGGACTAATTACAATAAATGCATTAAGTGCATCAGATAGTGTATTAATACCAGTACAGTGCGAATACTTTGCTTTAGAAGGTGTAGGAGAACTTTTAAAAACAATAGAATTAGTTAGAAAATACTATAATAGAAACCTAACTGTTGAAGGAGCAATACTTACAATGTATGATGCAAGAACAAACCTATCTAATCAAGTAGTAAAAGAAGTAAATAAATACTTTGAAAATAGAGTATTTGAGACAGTTATACCAAGAAATGTAAGACTAAGTGAAGCACCAAGTTATGGATTACCTATTACAATATACGATCCATTATCTAAAGGTGCTAGAAGTTATGATAAATTAGTAAAAGAATTTTTAAAGAAAAATAAATAAAATAACAAAATGGAAGGAAGATGAAGAAAATGGCTAAAAATTCTGGATTAGGAAAAGGATTAGATGCTTTATTTGCAGAAAGTGCTGTATTAAAAGAAATGAAGCAAGCAGAAAATGTACAAGAGACAATAAAAAATATAAAGCTTATAGATATAGAACCTAATATGGGACAAGCTAGAAAAAAATTCGATGAGGATTCTTTAAAAGAATTAGCACAATCTATAAAAACATATGGAATTATACAACCAATTATAGTCGAACCAAAAGATGGATATTATAGGATAATAGCAGGAGAGAGAAGATGGAGAGCTGCTAAAATAGCTAACCTTACAGAAATTCCTTGTTTAATAAGAAATGAAGATGAACAAAGAAGTAAGGAGATTTCTCTAATAGAAAATATACAAAGAGAAAACTTAAATCCTATTGAAAAAGCGGTAGGATATAGAGAACTTATAGATAACTATAATCTAAGACAACAAGATTTAGCAGATAAACTTGGAATCAGTAGAACAAATGTCACAAACACATTAAGAATATTGAATTTGGATAAAAGAGTTATAGAACTTGCTATAGAAGGAAAACTTACAGAAGGACATTGTAGAGGATTACTTGGAATAGAAGATCCCGATAAACAATATGCAGCTGCATTAAGGATAATAGAACAAGGACAGACTGTTAGAGATATAGAACAAGATGTAAGAAATAAAAAAGGATTAACAAAGAAAAATGCTAGATTCGAGGCTGTTTATAGAGATGTAGAAGATAGTTTTCAACACTTTTTTGGAACAAAAGTAAAAATCAATGCAGGACCAAATAGCGGAAAAATTGTTATTCAATATACTTCAAATGATGAATTAGAAAGATTATTAGGTTTAATAAAAAATGACTAAATGGAGGTTTTCATGGATAATATTTTAATAGTCTTTTCTATTATATCTACTTTAGTAGCATTAATAAGTTTATATATTTCTATTAAAATATATAAAAAATACGAGAAAAGTATGAATAAATTAGGAGAAGGAAAAGACTTTTCTCAGATGCTAAACAAATATGTTTCTCAAGTAGAAGAACTAAATAAAAGAGATGACCAAATTATATCAGTATGTAATAATATAAATAATGAACTTGCTAAATGTATAAAAAAAGTAGGGATTAACAGATATGATGCTTTTGGAAATACAAAAAATAAACTTAGTTTTGCACTTGCATTATTAGATAGAGATAATAATGGAATAGTTATTAATTCTATATATGGACAAGATAATTCAAATGTTTATGCAAAACCTATAAAAAATGGTAAATCAGAGTATAATTTATCTGATGAAGAAAAACAAGCAATTAACCTAGCAATAAAAGAGTATAAGGAATAATAGAAAAACAAAGTGGAAAAAATAATGAGGAAGCTTTAAAATATATATCATAGAGTTTAATAAAGCTGTGTACTAAAAAAATAAGGTATATAGCTTTATAAAATATATTAATAATGTTAATGAAATTACATTAAAAAGTAATATAAAGATAGAATAGCAAACAAAAATAAGAAGAAGTAAAAAAAGAGAACAGAAAATGCTTAAAACCCTTGGGGCTGTATATATATATATATATATATCGTAAGATTTAATAAAATAAATAAATGCAGACATAGAAAAACTATGTATATTATACGAATGTAAAATCGTATATTATACATAGTTTATTTTATTGCAAATATGCAATATTAAATACTTGCAGGTATAAAAATGTTATAAAAAATAAACCAAAAGAAAATAGGAATAATAAACAAGTGAGGCAGAAAAGTGAGAAAAATTAGAATTATGAAAAAAAGCAATAAAAGGAATAACACTTTTATCACTAGTAGTAACAATAATAGTACTATTAATACTAGCCGGAGTAGCAATAAATTTTAGTATAGGAGATGGAGGAATACTA
>CALXQA010000070.1 GCA_944390335.1 uncultured Clostridia bacterium | reverse complement strand
TATTTTTGTGTTTAATTTTTTAATTGGTAGAAAGGCCTAATTACATTGCCGTGTAAATAGTCCTTTCATTTTGTCTAACCACTGCATCTCACATTTAGTCTAACTCTTGCATCAAAATATATATTTTAACTTTTTGTAAAACCTTGTCTCGGAATTACAACTCCTTTTGGATATATATTTTATAATGTAATATAGATTATTTTTTTAATATATATTTACGACATATACGGCAATATATGCCCTACAAAAGCCCTTTGTGCTTTTGATGTGAGATATTTTGATTCCCCTAGCACAAGGTTCTAACATATATATTATCCAATACATATATGTATTAGAAGACATAGGGGTGTAATATTAAAGCTTTCATAAAAATCCAGCCTCCTTTAACACCCTTAGGGGTATATATTTATATTCTAACATAATTTTTTTATTAAAACAAGAAAAAATCTTTTTCATTTATTTTTTATTATTAACTATATCTATACAATCTTCTAATATTTTTTCTAGTCTTTCATAGTCTTTATTTAAATATAAATATCCTATTAATGCTTCAAATCCAGTAGAATATGAATACTCTTCAATACTTGCATTTTTTGGTATATGATGATTTTTAGTATTTCTCCCTCTTCTTACTATATCTTTTTCTTTATCTGTAAGTTCTAATTGTTTTAGTATTTTATATTGTGCTCCTGCTTTTACATATTTAATAGATTCTACATGCATTTTATGTGGATTTAAGTTAGTATTATTTGCTAAATATGTTCTTATGTATAATTCATATATGCTATCTCCGACATATGCCCATGTAAGAGGTGACATCATATTTATTTTCTTTTCATCTTTTATTATTATTTTATCTAGGAAATTCAATTGTTATCCTCCCTATTTTTCCGCTTCTAAATTCATTTAATATTATATCTGATATCCTTCCTAAATCTACATTACCTCCAGATATTAAAGCTCCTCTTTTTTTTGCTATTTCTTCTATAATTTCTATAGTTTCTTTTCCTTCTAATTCTATATTATATCTTTCTATTAATTTATTAGGATATTCTTTTGCTAGATACTCTATTAAATAATATGCTATTTCTTCATTATCTATTGCCTTTTCTCCTATTGTCCCTACAAAAGCTAAATTTATTGCCATATTACTATTTTCTATTTTAGGCCAAAGCATACCTGGTGTATCCATAAGTTCTATTCCTTCATCTAACTTTATCCATTTTTTTTGTTTAGTAACACCTGGTTTATTACCTACTTCTTGAGCATTTCTTTTAGATATTTTATTTATGAAGCTAGATTTACCAACATTAGGTATACCTATTACCATTACTTTTATTGTTTTCCCTATTCTACCCTTTTTTATATATTTTTCTTTTATCTTTTCATATTCATTTTTTATATTTTTTATTACTTCTGCTATACCATTTCCACTATTTGAATTTACTGCAATTGCTGTAACGCCTTTCTTCTTGTATAAATTAATCCATTCTTTTGTCTCATATTCATCTGCTAAATCTACTTTATTTAATATAATTATTCTTTCTTTATTTTCTATTAAACTTTCTAAATCTGGATTTCTACTAGATATAGGGATTCTTGCATCTAATATTTCTATTACTACATCTATTAGTTTTAAATCTTCTATTATTTGCTTTTTTGTTTTAGCCATATGTCCTGGATACCAATTTATTTTTGTACTTTCATTCATTATTTTCACTCTCCTGCTTTTCTACTTCTTTTAGCAATAAATCAAAATCTGATTTATATAATTTATCTTGTTTTACTCTATATTTTTCAAACTCGCAAATAGCTTTATCACAAGCTATTTCATATGATATTTTTCCTGCATCTTTTAATATATCCCTATCATCTGATAATAAAAATTTATCAATCTTGGTTGCTCATCTTCTAAACTGTGTTGCTCTCTTAGAATTTACTCTATAGCCAACTGAAATTATTGCATCTAAGTTATAGAACTTCATTTTATATTTTTTTCCATCAGAAGCAGTTGCCGAGAATTCCTCGGTAACTGAATTAATATCTAATTCATTTTCTTTAAAAATATTTTTTAGATGTAAAGAAATATTATCAGTACTACAATCAAATAATTCAGCCATAGCTTTTTGCGTCATCCATAAAGTTTCATTTTCATAACGTACTTGAATACCTTTATCTTTTTCTTGTACATTAAATGTAATAAATTCTTCAGCAGAACTTCTAATAATCAAATCTTTTGACATATCTTACATTCTTTACTATTTTAAATTTAAACATGTAATAATCTATTTTAATAAAATGTTAATTTTGAAACATTTTTCTTTTTTTCCAAAAAAATTTATCTTACCTTTATATTTTAGCATAAAATTCCTAAATTGTCGACATGGTTTTTATTTATAATGCTTTTAATACAAATAAAAACAACACTATTAATAATGCTGTTTTTATTCTTGTTATTATTTATTTTTTATATTTATAATCTTACAAAGTCTTATAATTATTTCTATCTGCTCTATCATCAAACTGTCTATCATAGTCTTTATTAGTGTAAAACCAATCTGTTTTTTTATCTTTTGGTTTTCTTCCTTTATCAACAACTAAATCCATTAATACTACAAAAGCTAATATAATTGCAATTAATGAAGTAAATGCCCCCATTATATTTGTTATTTGTGCTTCTTCACCTTGAAAGATTGGCATTACTGATTTAAATAAATCTACACCAAAGTATGCAAAATATGAAAGAAAATATATTATTCCACCAATTAATTTTCTTTTAAATACTAATGCTATACAAATAACTGTAACAAATAGAAGTATAATTTCTATTGTTAAGTTAATAGGCTGTACAAAAAACTCAGAATAATTAGCAGCCATATATGCAACTACAACTCTAAAAATCCAATAAAGTATCATAAACATTGCTATCATCCAGTTTGCAAAAGTTCTCATAATTTTTTCCCCCCTCATATATATAAAACCCTTTGGCCATTATTTTTTCCAAAAGGCTTTATTTAAATTAATCTACAAAATTAAATTCATCTTTAAATTTATCTTTAAATATTTCAAATACTGCATTTAATACATTTTCATCTTCAACACTTATATATGTTTCTTCATCACTATTTGCATTTTCTCCATTTTTTTCTATTTGTAATATAACAACTTCATCTGGTTCTGCATCTTCTTCTACTTCTTGCATTGGAAGTAATATTACATATTCTTCTCCTTCATATTCTATTAAATCTAAAAATTCAAAATTAACATCATTTCCCTCTTCATCTTTTAATGTTATAACATTATCTAATTCTTCATTATTGTTCTCGTCCATTATTTTTCTCCTTTCAAACTATTATGTGTATATTATTTACACTTTAATTTATCATATACTAAAAACTTCCTTTTAGCAATACTTTTTTTGTTTTTTATTTAATTTTTATTTTTTATCTTTTTACTTTTTTGCATTATGTTAAGTTTTGTGGTATAATAAAAGTATACAGTACTTTGAAAAATAAATATCAAGTAAAAGGGGCTAGATAATTATGGCAATCGTTCACACTTTTTTAGGTAGCTTACTCCAAAGTCATCTATTATGGGGATTTTCAATTGTCCTAACATTACTAATTTTTTTATTATCTAAATTTAATAAGATTGACCTAAGTGGATTTCTACCACTGAAGTTAGTTTTAATTGGACATCTTGTATATCACATAATAGGAACTTTCTTTAATACCAATCTTTATCCTATGTGGTTTATCTGGTTAGAACTGATTTTGGTATTGATTACTTTTATTGTAAATATATCAATGAATCGCTTAAAAGGATTTTTTACATTTGCAATGTGCATAGTTGGTTTTATCTCATTAAGCATATTTGTTGATATGGCATTTGGTATGGCTAATTCTTCATTTAGTGTAATCTTAGTCGTTATATACCTTTACTTGGTATTTAACATTTAGAGGAAATCGTGGGTTATCTTTTGATTCCCACGATTTCCTCTATTATAGAGTCTTTATCTATTCCATAATATTTTATTAAATCCTCTGCTTTTCCAGACCTTCCAAAAATATCTTCTATACCCATTCTTGTTACTTTTTTAGGATAATTCTCTACTAATACTTCACATACGCTACTTCCTAGTCCTCCAATTACATTGTGATCTTCTACAGTAATTATTCTCTCTGTTTCTTTAGCACATTTTATTATCATATCTTTATCTATAGGTTTTATTGTATGCATATCAATTACTCTAACATTTATGCCTTTTTCTTTTAATTCTTCTTTTGCTTTTATTGCTTCATTAACAGTTATTCCTGTAGCTATTATACTAGCATCTGTTCCATCTCCTATTTGAATAGCTTTTCCTATCTCAAACTTTGCTTTTTCATCATATATGTCTTCTACTTTATATCTTGAAAGTCTTAAATATACAGGTCCTTTATATTTAGATATTTCTTTTACAGCCCATTTTGTTTGAATATCATCTGATGTAGACATTACTAACATATTAGGAAGTCCTCTCATAAGGTTAATATCTTCTATCATTTGATGTGTTGCTCCATCTTCTCCTACAGTAATGCCTGCATGTGTACCACATATCTTTACATTTAATTTTGGATATGCAATACTTGCTCTTATTTGGTCATATACTCTTCCTGTTACAAATGCTGCAAAACTTGATGCAAAAGGTATTTTTCCAGCACTTGCTAATCCTGCTGCTGTTCCTATCATGTCTGCTTCTGCAATTCCTAAATTGAAAAACCTATTAGGAAATAACTTCTTAAATTCATCTGTTTTTGTAGAACTATATAAATCTGCATCTAATACAACTATATCATTATATTCCTTTCCTAATTCTGCTAAAGCTTCTCCAAAACTTTCTCTAGTAGCTTTTTTATCCATTTTATTCACCTTCCATTTCTTTATCTATTTGTTTTTCTTTAGCTAATAATTCATCTATTGCTAACTTATATTCTTCATCATTAGGTGCTTTTCCATGCCACTTTTCTTTTCCTTCCATAAAAGATACACCTTTTCCTTTTATTGTTTTTGCAATTATAGCTGTAGGCTTTCCTTTTACTGTTTCTGCTACTCCTAAAGCATTCATTATAGAAAATACATCATTTCCATTTATAGTTATTGTATTAAATCCAAAACTTCTAAATTTCTGCTCTATATTTTCACTATTTATTCCTTTTATATCATAAGTGCTTCCTGTTAATTGTAATCCATTACAGTCAACTATAACACATAAATTATCTAAAGAGTATTTTACAGATGTCATGCAAGCTTCCCACACTTGTCCTTCGTCTAATTCTCCATCACCTAATATGCAATATACTCTATATCCCATAGAATCCATTTTAGATGCTAAAGCCATACCATTTGCTACTGAAAGCCCTTGTCCTAAAGAACCTGTTGTCATATCTATACCAGGTACTTTATTCATATCTGGATGACCTTGCAAATTACTGTTTATATTTCTAAATGTAAGTAAATCACTTTTTGGTATGTATCCTTTTTCTGCTAAAGCTGCATAAATTGCAGCTGATGCATGTCCTTTTGATAATACTAACCTATCTCTTGCTTTATCGTCCGGCATATTAGGATTAATATTCATTTCATTAAAATATAGTACTGCTAAAATATCTGCAATTGAAAGTGACCCTCCTGGGTGACCTGATTTTCCATAATATATTTCTGTTATTATATCCATTCTTATTCTATTAGCTATTTTTTCTAATGCTTCTACTTTAGTTATTCTCATTACTTTTTACCTCCCTTTTGTACCAAGAAATTATTTCTTTTCCAAGTTCTTCTTCTTTCCCAGTATAGTTATGATTAGCACCTTTTATATATGATATATCTTTATTAGGATTTTTTATTTTTTCATTCATAAAAGACACTAATTCTTCTGTTTCTTGAAATATAAGTTCATTTACATTTCCCCATCTCATAAAAAGTGGTACTTTTATATTATTTAATTCTTTAAAAGATGATCTATTATCACCAAAGTTTGCAAAATCAATTTTTTTATTATTTTCTACATAGTTTAATATTGTATTTGGCTTTATAGGTGGAGTAGATTTATCTAAAATTACTAAATTTTCTCCTTTTCCTCTTTTCCTTAAAAGTTCTAAATATGATATGACTCTTTTATAGTCTTTATCTAAAATTTTCTTTAATGCTGTTGGCACATCTACCATTGAAAGTAATATAATTCCTTTTATATCATCTATTAAATTTTTCTCATTATTCTTTAGGAATTCATTATATGTGTACACTATTTTTGTACATCCCATACTATGACCTTGCAAAATTATATTTTTGTATCCTAAGTTTTTCATTTCCAATATTGCTGCTTTTATATCAAAATATGAATCATAGATGTTTTCTGCACCTGAACCATAAAAATGCATATCATCATCTGTTATTTTATCATAAGTATTAATTATATCATGTCCCCTATTATTAAAGGCAAAGTATGCTACTCCTTCTTTTGTTAACATTTTTGCAAGTACATCTTCTCTATATTTTAAACAATTACTTGTAATTCCATGTATTGAGATAAAAACTGTTTTTGATGTTTCTTCTATATTTTCTTCTGGTTTATGAAGAAGTCCTATTAGATTTAAATTATCTATGGATTTAAAATATATTTTTTCTATCCTCATTTTTGCTCCTAATTTTTATTATTTATTTTTTGTAATTATTTCCTTCTTTTAAAAATTATATACTAATATAAATTGTATTTCAACTAAATTAATTTAAAACCACAAAAAATTCACATAATGGAAACAAGCCCTATAAATTATTATAGAGCTTGTTCCTTTTAATTTAGACTAATATGCAAATATATACCTCCTTATTACTTTTTATTTCTATTAAGCTTTTATTTATGATGATATAATTTTCTACTTTTGAAATTTCACACATACATTTTTTGGCATCTCCCCATACCTTATGATAAAATATCCTTTTACCTTGTTTTGGCATTTTTGATATTACACCAACATTTATTTTTGAACTACTTTTTACTTGAAGCAAATATGTTACATTACTATTTTTGATAATCCAAACATTTCCATATAATCTTTCTGCATTTTCTATTCTTATTTTTTTAGCTTTAAGTACTTTAGAATTCTCTTTCTTTACAATTGTTATGCAACTATATCTTTTCCCTACAATTGGTTTCCGTCTGCCATAAATAAATTCAACTCTTTTGCCATCAGTTTTTTCTCTTATCTTATTGGTAATTGGTTCGTAATACATTTAGTCCTCCTCTAACCCTAAAAATTTAAGGTTTAATAAAA
>CALXQA010000069.1 GCA_944390335.1 uncultured Clostridia bacterium | reverse complement strand
ATAAGAAGAGGACTATTTAGAACGAAAACAGGAAAAATAATAAATAGTGATATAAATGGAAGCTTAAATATATTAAGAAAATATGTAAAAAGCTTTAGTCCAAACCTAGAAATAGCGATGGATATTGGCCGAGAACAACGACCATTAAAGAAAAGGGTTGCCTAGAGATAGGTGGAAACATAAAAACAACATCTTTATAAAAATGTGTACTAATTAAAAATTAGTACACAGAGTGAAAATTTCTAATTTTCACTTTTGTTCCTAATAATGTTTTTAGATTGGTATATACAATATAGAAAAATAAAAGAATCAACAAATATAAGAAGACTAATAACAGGAACTTTAGCAGGAATTGCACAAATAGCAATAATAGCAAATATCATAATATTTATAATAAGCATATTTAAATAAAAGATAAGAGAGAGAAGGTAAAATATAAAAAATAAAATAAAACAAAATAAAACTTAATAAAACAAAATAAAAATATATATAAATCAAAAAGAAAAAATAGGTGTCAATAGTTTTTATTTGTACATAATAATAATTAGGGGGTAAATGGTTATGGAATACTTAAGAAAAACACCTATGATAAAAATAAATTATAAATATAATGATAAAGAAAAATATGTATTTGCAAAATTAGAAGCATATAATCCAACAGGTAGTATAAAAGATAGAGTAGCATTTTATATAATAAAAAATGCAATAAAAACGGGAAAGCTTAAAGAAAACATGCCAATAGTAGAGGCAACTAGTGGAAATACTGGAATAGCATTAGCAGCATTAGGAGCAAAAATGCATCATCCAGTATATATTTTTATGCCAGACTGGGTAAGTAATGAAAGAATAAAAATAATGCAAATGTATGGGGCGAATGTAATACTTATATCTAGAAAAGAAGGGGGATTTATAGAATGCACTAAAAGGGCAAAAGAGGTGGCAGAAGAAAAGAAAGGATTTTTAGCAAACCAGTTTTCAAATAAGGATAACATATTAGCACATTATGAAACAACAGGAAAGGAAATAATAGAAGGTGTTCCAGAAGAAATAGGCTCTTTTATATCTGGAATTGGTACAGGGGGGACCTTAATGGGAACTGGAAAAAGAATAAAAGAAAAATATAAAGATAGCAAAATTATAGCGATAGAACCAGATAAAATGCAGGTAGTATCTAAAGGTAAAATTCTAGGCACACATAAAATAGAAGGTATAGGAGATGAATTTGTACCAGATTTAGTAGATAAAACAAAGATAGATAAGTATTATTTAATAAATGACGATGATGCAATAAATATGTCAAGAAAACTAGGACTAGAGTTAGGAATAGGTGTTGGAATCTCATCAGGAGCAAACTTTATAGGTGCAGTACTTGAAAATGACATAAATAAAAAAGCATCAGTAACTGTATTTGCAGATGATAATAAAAAATATATATCAACTGAACTATCAAAAAAAGTAGAAAATGATAAAAAATATATATCAAATAATATAAAATTATTAAACTATGAATTCATATCTAATTGACATTATCATAAAATAAATATAAAATAAATTAAAATTTTAATTAAATATTTTAGGTGAAATATGAAAACAATAAAAAAAGTAAAAAACAGAAATAATAAAAAAAATATTGTATGTGTAGTGCTAATTATTATATTACTAGCAGTATTAATTCTAACTTTATATTTTAATAAAAGAGATATTACTAAATATATATTAGTAAATGCAAATATATCAAGTAGTATAATGCAAAATGTTATAGTAGACGAAGCTATATATTTAGAAAAAGTAGAAGATGAAGAGGTAAAAAATCTAATAGAAAATATAAGAAGTGAATATGGACTAAATACTAGTAACTTTGGATTTTTTTACTATAATGTAAATACTAGAAAGTACTATTTATATAATGAAGATAAATACTTTACAGCAGCAAGTACAGTAAAAGTTCCAGTTGCAATGTATTATTATGAAAAAATAAATAATGGAGAATTTACTTTAGATAGTACACTTAAATATACATCAAATAATTTTGAAGCAGGAGGAGGAGATGTTACAAATAAATATAAAGCAGGTTCAAACATTAAATTATCTGTTTTGTTAGAAGAATTAATTGTAGATAGTGATAATACAGCGAATAATATATTGATAGGGAATATAGGATTTAAAGCATATAGGAAAGAAATAAAAAAATATTCTGATAGAGACTTAAGTAGTACATTTTATTCTTCAAATGTAACAACACCTGGATATTCATTTGATGTTATAATGTATTTGTATAAACATTCTGATGAATTTCCAAAACTACTAGAAGATATGAAAAAGTCATCATTTGGAAAATACCTAAAAGAATATCTAGATTATGATGTAGCACATAAATATGGAAGTTATAATGGATATGTACATGATTATGGAATAATTTATGGAAAAGATACATATATTGTGGGAGTATTTACAAAAGGAAAAAATAATGCAGATAAATTAATTGCAAATATTGGAAAAAGATTAATAGATACTGTAGAAAAAAATGAAGAATAGGAAGGAATAAAAAATGGAACAAGAAATAATAAATCTTTTAAATAAAACAAATAGACCAGGAATGGATAAATTAATAAGCTTTCTGCAAAAATCAGACTTTTTCAAAGCACCAGCAAGTACTAGATTTCATGGCGCTTTTGAAGGAGGGTTAGCACAGCATAGTATGAAAGTATATGAGATATTAAAAGAAAAAGTCAAAACATCAGTAATTCCATTAGATATAAAAGAGGAATCTATATTAATAATAGGATTACTTCATGATATATGTAAAGTAAACTTTTATAAAGTAGATTATAGAAATGCAAAAAACAGCTTAGGAGTATGGGAAAAAGTACCATACTATGCAGTAGAAGATACTATTCCTTATGGACATGGTGAAAAATCTGTTATGATGATTAGTGAATATATAAAATTGACAAATGAAGAAAAATATGCCATAAGATGGCATATGGGATATACTGAGCCAAAAGAATTATATGGAACAATAGGAGAAGCATATAAAAAATATCCAATAGCACTTTTAGCACATGAAGCAGACTTAGAAGCTACATATTTTTTTAATATTTAGTTGCATTTGAAAACTTTTTGTGATATTATTTTATATGTAAATAAAAAAATAATGGAGGTAATAAATATGGAATTAAAAGGATCAAAAACAGAGAAAAATTTAATGGAAGCTTTTGCAGGAGAGTCACAAGCTAGAAATAAATATACATATTTTGCAAGTAAAGCAAAAAAAGAAGGATATGAGCAAATAGCAGCTATATTCCAAGAAACAGCAGATAATGAAAAAGAACATGCTAAATTATGGTTTAAATTATTAAATGGAGGAGATATTCCATCTACAGATGAAAACCTAAAAGCAGCAGCAGCTGGAGAAAATTTTGAATGGACAGATATGTATGATAGAATGGCTAAAGAAGCTAAAGAAGAAGGTTTTGATAAAATTGCATATCTATTTGAACAAGTTGGAAAAATAGAAAAAGAGCATGAAGCAAGATACTTAAAACTACTAGAAAATGTAAAAGATGGTTTAGTATTTAGTAGAGATGATGAAAGAATATGGAAATGCAGAAACTGTGGACATATAGTAATAGGAAAATATGCTCCAGAAGTTTGCCCAGTATGTAATCATCCAAAAGCATTCTTTGAGATAAAAGCAGAAAATTATTAATAAATAAAAGCCAGTCTACATAGACTGGTTTTATATTAAAGTAATAATAGATATAAAAAGGTGTTATTATGCAGGAATTAAAAATAAAAGGTATATATAAACATTTTAAAGGTAATTATTATATAGTAGAAGATGTAGCAATACATAGTGAAACTTCAGAAGAATATGTAGTGTATAGACAGCTATATGGAGATGCTAAGCTATATATAAGGCCAAAGGATATGTTTTTATCAAAAGTAGATAAAGAAAAGTATCCAAATGTAAAGCAAGAATATAGATTTGAGCTTCAAAATATACCCAAGAAAAACGAATTACAATAATTAATTATAAACGAGGAAAAAGAATGAAAATCGGATTTACAATAGGAAAATTTGCTCCTTTTCATAAAGGTCATGAAGAGTTAATAAAAGTGGCTCTAAGAGAAATGGATAAAGTTTATGTATTAATAAATGATACATCAGTAACAAATATGCCATTAGAAGAAAGGGCAAAATGTATTAAAGAACTATATCCAGATGTAAATATAATACTTGGAAAAAATCCACCAGATAGATATGGAATGGATGAGGAAAGTATAAAAGTGCAGACTGATTATTTAAAAAGTATATTTCAAAAAATACCAGTTACTCATTTTTATAGTAGTGAAGAATATGGAAAGTTTGTAGCAAGAGATTTAAATGTAGTAGATAGAAGAATAGAAAAAGAGATACCAATTTCAGCTACAATTATAAGGAAAGATATAAATAAAAATAAAATGTATTTAGAAGAAAGTGTATATAAGAAAGTAATAAACTATTAAAATACTATAGATAAATTAAATAGATTGTTACAATAAAATATTAGATAATAGGAAAGGTAAGTATAATGAAAGAAAATGTATTAGACATATTAAAGGAAAGAGGATATATTGAACAAGTAACTTTTGAAGATGATTTAAAAAAACTACTAGGAGAAAAAAGCATTCCATTTTATATTGGTTTTGACCCTACTGCAGATAGCCTTCATGTAGGACACTTTGTATCTATGATGGTTGCTAAATATATGCAAAATGCAGGACATAAACCAATTATATTAGTAGGAGGAGGTACTGTTACAATAGGTGATCCTTCTGGAAAAACTGATATGAGAAAAATGTTATCAAAAGAAGAAATAAATCATAATGTAGAATGTTGCAAAAAGCAATTAGAAAAATTTATAAGTTTTGAAGGTGAAAATGCAGCTATAATTGTTAATAATGCAGATTGGCTTTTAGATTTAAATTATATTGAATTTATGAGAAAAATTGGTTCATTATTTACAATAAATAAAATGCTTGCAGCAGAATGTTATAAAGCAAGAAAAGATGAAGGACTTACATTTTTTGAAATGGGATATATGCTTATGCAATCATATGATTTCCTATATCTTCATGACAATTATAATTGTAAACTTGAAATGGGAGGAAATGACCAGTGGTCTAATATACTAGGCGGAGTTGACCTAATTAGGAAAGTTGGACACGATGATTCATTTGGCCTTACATTCAAACTTCTTACAACAAAAGAAGGGAAGAAGATGGGAAAAACTGAAAAAGGTGCTTTATGGCTTGATAAAGAAAAAACATCACCTTATGAATTTTATCAATACTGGAGAAATATTGCAGATGCAGATGTTAAAACTGTTTTAAGTATGCTTACATTTATTCCAATGGACGAGGTTGAAAGGTTATCAAGTTTAGAAGGTGAAAAAATAAATGAAGCTAAAAAAATAGCAGCCTTTGAAATAACTAAGTTAGTACATGGAGAAGAAGAAGCTATAAAAGCACAAGAAGCATCAGAAAGTTTATTTGGTGGTAATAAAATGACTCAGAATATTCCTATGATAAAAATAGAGCAAGATGGAAATTTAAGTATAGTAGATGCTTTAGTAAAAGCCAACTTTGCACAATCAAAAGGACAAGCAAAAACTTTAATTATGCAAGGCGGAATTAGTATAAATGATGAAAAAGTTTCTGATATATCATATATAATATCTAATGAAGAATTAGAAAAAGGAATAATCCTAAAAAAAGGAAAAAAATCATTTATAAAATTAATTAAGGAATAGTAAATAAAACTAGTTTATTTATATAAATAAGCTAGTTTATTTTTCTTATTGGAACAAAAAGTATAACTAATGAATAATATATTTTGGGTGATTTTATGAGTGAATTAAATACAATTGTAAATACAAAAGAACCTTATTCATATAGTAAAATGCAAAATGATTTAAGAAATTTAAAAACAAGATATCCTTTTTTGCAAATAGAGAATATAGGTGAAAGTGTACAAAAAAGACAAATACCATGCATTAGAATTGGTGAGGGAAAAAGTGAAGTGATGTATAGTGCATCTATTCATGCAAATGAGTGGATTACTTCTTTGATACTTATGAAATTTATAGAAGATTTTTGTATTTCTTATACTAAAAATAGAGATATATTTGAACATAATCCTAAAGAAATATATAAAGCTTCATCAATATATATAGTACCAATGCTTAACCCAGATGCTGTAGAATTAGTTGTAGGAAATATAAAAGAAGGAAGCACAGAGTATAACCATTATAAAGAAATTGCAGATAATTTCCCTAATATTTCATTTCCAAGTGGGTGGAAAGCAAACTATAATGGTGTAGATTTAAATTTACAATTTCCAGCAAACTGGGAAGAGGCAAGAAGAATAAAATTTGAGCAAGGATATAATAAGCCTGCACCAAGAGACTTTGTAGGATTTGGGCCATTAACAGAACCAGAAAGCTTAGCAATTTATAATTTTACTTTAAAACATAATTTTAGACTAATATTAGCATATCATACACAAGGAGAAGTGATATATTGGAAATATGAGGATTTCAATCCAAAAGATGCAGAGGAAATAGGGAGGATATTCAGTAAAGTAAGTTCATATTATTTAGATGTAACACCTCCAGAATCTGCAAATGCAGGATATAAAGATTGGTTTATAATGAATTATAATAGACCAGGATATACAATTGAAGCAGGCTTAGGAGTAAATCCGCTTCCACTAGAACAGTTTGATAAAATATATAGTGATAATATAGGAATACTAGTTTTAGGAAGTATTATATAGGTATTTAGAAAATAGAAGAAATAAAATATAAAATCATTTGAAATACAATTTATTTTATTCTGTCTTTCAAATGATTTTATATTGTTAGTTATATGTATTCTTTTAAAACATCAAAAATCTTATAAACTTTTGTAACTGGATTTCTTTCAGATGCTTGTTTATTTATATTAACATTATCCATATGTTCACAATTTTTTATAGCCTCATATAATTTTCCACCTTTTGTAACTTTTTCAAAAATATCAATGTCATTTTTAGTATATTTACTAAGACCATTTTTTTGAAATTCTTTATTAAGTTCACTTAATATATTATCTTTAGAAATATATTTATTTACTATTTTAAAATGGGATAATAACCATAATTCAAAATTAAGGTTTGACCAGCAAGTATTATAATTACAATTAATTATTGCATTATTAAATTGTTCATCACTATAATCATATTTATCAAAGACTACCCAAACTTGTCCATATAATTTACTTGAATAATTAACATATTTTCCGAGTATATTTTACTAAATCTATAGTATTTTTTTCAGTGCCTTTTACTTCAATATTAGGTTAAAATATCTACTTTATTTCCATACTTTTTATTAATCCTTTATTGACCTAGTAAAACAATTTTTTATTTTTATGCAACTTTTATTCCTGTATTAATAACTTCCTGAACAAAAGGTGTTTCTACATTATCATAATCAGCTACTTTAATTAAATGTGGTTCTAAACGATAATCAATATTTCTTCTTAATTTTTTTAAATTTAATTGCTCATCAAAAATATCATTGCATTTTATATCATCTG
>CALXQA010000068.1 GCA_944390335.1 uncultured Clostridia bacterium | reverse complement strand
ACTAAAGATAATACTACAACAATAACTTTAACAAGTGATAATACAAATATCGGTACAATTACTATAAGTGAAAACAATATTAATGCTAATATCATCTTTGATGAAGCTACTAATACAGCATTAACAGTCAATATTAATAGTTTAACCTCAGCAAATACTACAACTACTACTGCCGATATTGCTATATCTAGCAGTGGTACAAACATTGATATTTTAAGTCTAACTGATATTAGAACAATAACTGATAATGTTGCAAATTTTGATAACATAGATACTACTAATAATATAGATATCAATAATTTAACTGAGACTGATATGACCACAATTCAAAATAATTTAATGATTGCCCTATATAATTTTATGGGAATATCAATGTAAAAAAAGAAGCGTTAGATACTTCTTTTTTTGTGTAAAGACATTCTTTTTTCAAAGTTTGAAGATTCTTCTCTCTTTAATTTTACTTGATAAGCAAAACAATGTAACTCACTAAAAAAGCGTTCAAACTCTTGATAATAACTTCCATAAGTCGAACCATTAATTCTTATACGCACTTTCATAACATTGCTATGATAATTATCACTAACTATAGAAATAATAAGTTCTTTTTCACTAAGGTGCAATTGTAGGGTACTATTGTTATCACTATCTGAATGCCAAGTAATAGTTTTATTTTTTAAATCAACAAAATCTTTAGGTAAAGAACTATATTCGCCTTTATAATCTTCACTTAGCATATATCTACCAACAATTGACTTCATTAGATTTTCAAAAATATTAAAAATTTGCCACTCTTCATTATTTCTTGAATATGAATTAATTGACAATTTCATATCATTATCAATTGCATTAAACCAAATATCACCATCACTGCTTTTCTCAATACTAAATCTTTTATCACCTTTTTCAATAATTATTCCATCTGGCCTACATTTTAATTCAAAAGTATTATCCATAACTCCCCCCTTATTTATATTAATAAAATAAATATCTAAATGGTGTCCATGGCGGGAATTGAACCTGCGACCTCTTCCTTCGGAGAACTATAGTTAAAATTTTAAATTTTATTTGTTTTTTTTAAAACTTTGAAATATTTAAGAAAAATCAACTTGTTTTATAAAATCTTTTTTTCAAAAAATTGAAATATTTCAAGTTTTTTTAATCTCCTTTTATGAATATCGCGACAGATTCGCGACACTATAATTATAAAATCTATCCATAATTAACCCTATGCATAAACACCAATGTTTATTTAGATATTATAACAAATTATACTTTTTCTAACAATATAATTTGTCAATTTGTTATTATTCATTTTATGGGACATAATATAAACTCATTACCATATTTTTCTTTCATCTTATCTAACCAGTCCCAGATATTATCAAGGTTAACCACTGTTATATCTATACTTCTAAAAAATGGATATTTTTTTTCAATATATTTTCTTATTAACTTTAATTTAATTTCTATACTTTCCTCACTACTTACAAGAAAGTCAATATAAGAATTAAAAATGTCTGTACTAATAAATTTTTTACCTGTATATAATGATAATATCTCATTAAAACTAACTTTTTTTTCATTATTAAATCGAAAATACTTGTCAAAAATTGATAATGCAGCTTCTCTTTTATCTTCATTTGAATGTGTGTATATAAATGTCGTAGATAATTGAGAATGCCCCATTAATGTTTTTACATCAGACGGAGCTAAATTAGGATTATCATTCATTTGCATTGAACAATAACTATGTCTTAAGCCATGTAATGTAACATCTTTTAATTGCTTATGTTTATTTTTAAAAGTAGTCCATTTATTCGATGGTGTATCTGGAAACATTATTCCACCACTTCTACTTAAAAATAAATTTTTAGGTGCGACATAATTTTTATTTTTTCTTTTAAAATTCATTATCTTTCTTTCTCGCAATTTTAAATATTCTTTTATTTTATCAACACAAAATTGAGGAATAGGAATTTCTCTAACACCACCTTCGGATTTTGTTTTTTTCTCAACTATCTTTTTATTTTCACTATCCCATACAGCAGATATTTCTATCTTTATAAAATTTTTATCAAGATGTATGTTATCAAGATGAAGCCCAACAAGTTCTCCTCTTCTCATACCTGTACAAATAAAGAGATTAAATAGTAATTCAGTAGTAATATCTTCTTTTTCTAATAATAGCATAACTTCTATTAACTCATGAATATTATAGGATTCTTTTTCTTTTGTAGATACACTAGGTGCATTAACTGTTAATACTGGGTTTGATTCAATATAATTCCAAGCTACAGCTTTATTTAATATTTTTCTAAGTAGTCTATAAACACTATTAACAGTAGTTGACGATAATGTTACTATATTACCATTTTTATCTGGTCTTTCTCTTTTGCGTTTTTTTAATTTATTTATAATTCGTTGAACGATTAAACCATCAATTTTATATAATGGCATATTAGCTATTTCTGGCAAAATATAATTTTTTAATTCACTTTTTCCTGTTTGAACTGTTGTAGGACTTAATTCAATTTCTGCATATTCTTTATAATAAATTCTTACAAAGTCTATAAATTTAATATTGCTTTTATTCCCCTTTCCATTTTTTAATTTAAATTCAGCTAATTTTTTATCTCTTTCCTTCTTTGCTTGAGCTAACGTTCCTTCAAATACTGTTGAATAATAATCTCCTTTTTGACCATTTGAGCCTCCTTTTCTTATAAATATTCTATATTTTTTGCCTTTCTCTATTTCATATATATACTTATCTACTTTATTTGTTGCTTTAGGTGATTTTTTTATACACTCTTTTTTGCTTTTGATTTTTTGAGTATTTTTCGTATTTTTTTTAATTTCAAAAAAGTCTTCATCTTTTTTTTGCTTATTAAGCAATAATCCATTCTCTTTTAATTTAGCATCTCTTATTTTAATAGCATCATCTAACGTACCATTTATATATTGATCAAAGCTTATTTTTATATTATCTTTCTTACTAACCTTTAAAAATTTAATTCTATACCTATTTTCTGATACAAAATAAATGTATTTTTCAACTTTTTCCTGCATTTTTAGTGTTTCCTTTCATTAAATTTTATATTTTTGATTTTCTTTTTTTGTACACATGTTTTTTTCTAACCATTTTTCTACTTCAGATTTACTAAACATTCTTTTTTTCCCAATTGAACAATAAGGCAAGTCATCATTTTGAATGGCTTTATTGATGTTATATCTGGTAAAAAAAGGATATTTTTCTATTAATTCATTTATTGTATAAAGAGTTTTAACTCTATAATGACTTTGCAAGTTGCATTCTTCTTTATCTGATTTAACAGTTTTACTGCCATTAATAGCTGTGGCAAATTCTTCTAAAGTCATTTTTTTTAAAATATCATATAATTCTTCTTTATTACTTATCACTTAATAATCACCCTTTCTCTTTATATTCATAAACCCTTTCCATTAAATTTAATGGTCTAATATTATTCTTTTCTATATCTTTTTTAGTTTTTGAAAAATCAGAAAGCCAATATATAGCATCAATTTCTGTACTAAAAAATTCTGATTCCACTTTATTCCTAATTTCGCGAACTGCTATATATTTTCTGTTATAAAAACAATAATAATTTGTAAAAAACGCAGTATTTTTATTATTGTTTTTGTTATAATAATTGCAAAAATCTTTATAAGATACTTTAAAAATCACAGGAAAGTATCCATGAGCAAATATTTTAATTACATCAGTATCAATAGTATTAAAATCATAAAATTGTCTATATTTATCCATTAAATCAATGGCATATAAATTTCCACATTTAGTTTTTACAATATAGCTTTTACTATTGCTTGTACGAAGTAAATACCATGTTTCTCCATATTCTTTATCTATTACTTCATATATTTTTTTAATTTTTTTAGTAATGTGTAAATCGTTTATTTCTTTTTCCCATATAATAGGTGTTTTACTCATCCCAATATAATAATTCCACAATAGCTCATATTCTCTTTTTTCCATATTTTTCACTCCTTCGTAAATAAGGTAGTGCAATCCAACTAAAAAAAGGAATTGCATTACAAAATCATAATACAAATTCCTAATATTTTTTTCTAATCTACAAATTTATTTTTATATTATCTTTTATATGTTTGACTTTTTATTTCTGATTCTTTTACATTTCAATTTAAATTCTTTTTTAGTATTAACTTCATATAAACTACTATTTAAAATAACATCAGATACTTTCTCTATTGCATTCTTTTTACTTATAGCATTAACATACATAATATCTTTTTTATCTTTAGTAATAATAGTTACTACATAATCCTTTTCAACATATTTCTTTAATTTATTTATCATTTTCATCCTCCTTATTTAAAGCAAAGGCTATCTTCAGAGCCTTATTAATTTCTTTCATCTTATAATCATCAATTAAACCAACAAAACCTTTTAATCTTTTTTTATCAACAACTCTGACTTGTTCCAATAAAATTATAGAATTAGGTTTTAATTTGCTTTGTGGATAAACTCTCACATGAGTAGGTTGAAATCTATCTTTATACCCTTTAGTAGAAATAGGCGCAACTACAGTAGTTGGACTATATTTATTACCAATATCATTTTGTAAAATAACAACAGGTCTGCATCCTTTTTCTTCACTTCCTAAAGCAGGGCTTAAAGATGCATAAAAAATAGCTCCTCTAATTACTTTTTTCATTTTCGGGATTTCTATCTTCTCTCAATTCTTTTATCTTAATCTTAAGGCTTTTTCTAACGTACGGTAAATCTAAAATGTTGTTTTCTTGCATTATGGTATTAACTTGATTTTCTATATCTTTCTTATTTTCTCCATCTAAAACAAATGTATATTTTTTTATTAGTTTTATCTTATATTTTTTCATAACAATCCCTTTCTTTATGTATAAATATCAGTTGTTTAATTAAAGTTTGCTAAAATATAAATATTTATATTTCAATAACCCCAACTGATATTTCAATTTATTTATTATTAATTGTGTTAAAATTATTCTCACTCCCTTAACACAGGGAATCATTAAATGACTGATAGCTAATCAGTTCCATAGGAATTGCACCTCTCTGTGGATCTCACAGAGTCGCCTCGATTGATTTAGTCTGTCGCTAGACGAAAGTATCATTATCCCTATTACTTGTCGTCGCATTATTAGTAGCTACCTAATATTTATGGTCAAGTATTTATCGCAAGCGTACTTACCAACGTGCTTAATCATCTCTAATTAGTAATAGGAACGTATTTAATGACTGTATTATATTTTTTTCAAAGAACATCGTTCTTAATAACAGAACAAGTGAGAAAGAATAAATTACCCTTCTCACTTGTTTGGCACTTTAAATGCGAAAAGTTAAGTCTAATTTTTAAATTTTTTAGAAATTTTTTCTAATGCTATATCAATACTATATTTAACAGCAACTTTAGTACAATTTTCTTCATTAGCAATTTCTTCTAAAGTCATATCATCAAAGTAATATTTTCTTAACCTTCTTTTTTGAACTTCTGGTAAAGAATTTATCACTTCCTTAATGTCATCAAAAATTATTTTTTTCTCTACCTTTTCTTCAATTGAAGTTGGTAAAATTAGCATTCTTTTATATAAAGTTTCTTCATAAACTTCTGAATGCTCTATATGAGATCTGTATTTATGTATTTGTGATATATCCTCTAATTCAAAACTATCAAATGCTTCATATACCTTTTCTGATATTTCTATCTTATGTATAATTTTTTTATTATCTTCAAATTCTACTGTATAAGTTTTTTTATCCTCATCATAGCCTAATGTATAAGGGTTATCCTTACTTTTATTTCTTTTTGGCATTGCCATCTTTCTTTCCTCCAATCGAATATTTTTTTATTGATTGGAAGAAAGGAGGGCTTCTACAATTTACAAACAAAAAAAGACTGGACTTTATAGCCGTTTTAAAGCCACAAAATCCAGTCTTTTCTATATTCCCTTTATAAATTGTTTTTAAGTAGTACTTCTCATCAAACATAGGCACAAACTCCTACTGCAATGCCCATATTTAATGATTTAGAAGTACTACTTAAAAAATCTTAATCATTAGAAAAAACTAGCAATATTATATTATCGCTAGTTATTACATAGATTTTACCATTCCCTCTTAGTCCTAATTGCATAGCTTAATGCACTGCCTTTTTTTTCCTTCTATATTAACACGTAATGATTGTTAAAGTTTTAAATGTCAAATAAAATTATATTTATTATTTTTTATAAGTCTTTACTTTTTTTATGGTGTGATGTTCTATATACTTGTCACTATTAAGATAGGATATTAACTCGGTCGGAATATTTTCTATTCCATAATAATTAATTAAATTCGTTATCGCTTCAGTCTTATTAGAAGTCTCGCCGAGACTGTTTTTAAAATATTCTATCTCTTTTTCATACTTTAAAGAAAATCTGAAATAGTCTTGAAATAATACTGGTAATAAAGTAATTGCATCTTTATAACCATTTTGTTCTAATATTATTCTTTCAGCTTCTAAAATATCAATAATATCTCCTATTTTATCAACATGATCAAACCACATTTTTTTATGTTTAAAAAAGTCATCATGAATTCGTTTTTTATACTCTTGCCATCTTTCATCATCATAAGTTTTACTAAAACTTTTTGGAAATTCATCATAAATACTAGGCTTATAATTAATAAATGTCACATAGTCTTTATAGAAACGTTTAGGACTCTTTTCATAAATAATATCATTTAAATATAATGATGAAGCCCTATTTATAATAGAAGAACCTTCTTTATTTAAAGAAATATTACCAAATTTTATTTCTCCATATTTATCTTTTAAAATATCATATACTCTAAAGAATCTTTCACTCAAAATCTTTGCACGAGCATCATTATAATATGTTTTAACATCCCAAAAATAATATCTAAAGTCTTGTACTTTATAATCTAACCAAGACATTTCTGCTTCTTTAAAGTCTTTATCTGTTAAAGGCTCTACATTAAAGAAACCATTTTTAGGTATATTATTAGTTAAATATTGTTTGAATTTTTCATAATTATTTTCATCACGTTTATTATAATGATAACCATATCTTTCATTAATAGCCTTGTATATAAGATTATCATTATTGGAAAAGTCAATATATTGTATTTTTCTAAAAAAGTCTATAAAATCTTTAGTCAATAAAGCATCTCTTCTCTCATCTACATCAGGACTATCTATTCCATCAATTACACACCCTAAATCATATCCACTAGCAATGTTATCTTTAGGATTTAAAAATAGTAAAAGATCATCACGACACAAAGGTATATTGTATTTTTTAAAAATAGCAGGTAATTCTGATAACATTACTGCTTTTGCATTATCATTATCAAAACAATATTCCCTATCAAATAAATAATTAATTGGTGTAAATTGTGGACAACACATATTTTTATAATAAGTAATTTCTTCTAAATACATAATAATTCCTCTTTTCTAAATTAGAAACAGTATAACATAAAATAATGTTCTAATCAAATAAACAGGATAAAAAGAGAATTTCATAATATGATATTAGAGCAATTTACTTGAACAGCAATGCTTTACTTTATTCAATGTGTTTTTT
>CALXQA010000067.1 GCA_944390335.1 uncultured Clostridia bacterium | reverse complement strand
AACAAACATATATTTCATTCATTACATAGTAATTTTCCTACCATAATTCGACATTACACAATTTATTTTATATTCCCAAAAAAGCCTATAAATAGGTTTATTAAATGAACCTAAAAATATAGAAGAAAAAAGATAAAAATATAAAATCAAAAAGAAATCTAAAAATTCAATTTATTCAAGAAATTTTTAAATTCAATAAATGAAAATCCTACAAAAAATTTATGCTATCTTTTTTTTGTTAAAATATTTGAATATAATTTTATTTATGATATAATATTTAAAAAGATGCTACTATAGCTCAGTTGGTAGAGCAACAGATTCGTAACCTGTAGGTCGTGAGTTCGATTCTCACTGGTAGCTCCATTAATTACTCAAACAAAGTTCTAAAATTACTTATTTTTAATAATTTTAGAACTTTGTTTGAGAATATTTAGCAATATTTTTCTAAAAATTCAGTTGTATTCATTATTTCAGGTTTATCTATGTCAATATCGATAAAATCTTTATCACCTGTTATAAAAACATCAACATCTTCAATAATAGCTGTATGCAAAATAATATAATCATCCTTATCCCTTATTTCAAATAATTTATTTCCTACTGTAGTTGGAGAATAAACTAAAATAAAAGGAAAATCTTTTAAAAATTCATCTAAATCTTTTTGTGTTACTTTAAATTTTGTATCTATTAATTCTTTTAGTTCTTCAATTGTATAGGAGCAAATTACTATTTCGTGTTCTGTAGAAAGTTTATAGATTAGTTCATTCATCTTTTTGATCTTAAATACAAATGCTGAAACAAGAATGTTTGTGTCTAACATTACTTTCATACTAATCCTTCTTTCTATTTTTTCTAAATTCTTTTATCATTTTTACAACATCTTCTTCTGCTTTTAAGTCAAGTCTTTCTGCCTCGCCATCAAATGCATCTTGTATTTTTTCTAGTGCAAGCATTGCTGAATTTTTAATAACTATGTCATTACCTTTTCTAATAAAAAGAATTTTACTTCCTTCTTTCAAACCTAACAATTCTCTAATTGATTTTGGAATAGTTACTTGCCCTTTTGTAGTTACTTTTGCTAATTCCATAAAATCACTTCCTTTCTTTTTCCTTACTTTCCTTACTAATATTATATGACATTTTTTTAATTTTATCAATATTTTTGATAATTTTAATTGAAAATCTTAATTTTAAAACTAAATTCCAATTATTTTTCCTATAGAATTTAGTTCTTAAATTAAGGAGAAGCAATTAATTAGAAATAATTAGTTGCTACTTTTCATATTTTATGTTATACTTTTCTTGTGATTTAATAGACTGAATATTTAATTAAAATATTATATATTTTAGAAATGAATAGAAAAGCGATTAGAATATATAAATAATTAATAGAGAGGAATAATATGGGATTTTTTGATAAATTAAAAGAAGGATTAGCAAAAACTAGACAAGTTTTTAGCTTTACAAAAGTAGATGAAAACCTAATGGAAGAATTAGAAGAAAAATTAATAATGGCAGATGTAGGAGTGGAAACCACAGAAAAAATTATTGATAATCTAAAGACTAAAATAAAAAAAGAAAATATAAAAGAAGCAGAAGAAGTAAAGCAAGTTTTAAGAGAAGAAGTAAAAGAAATATTTAGTAATTGTAATAAGGAGCTTAATATAGAAAATAAACCAGCAGTAATATTAATGGTAGGAGTAAATGGAGCAGGAAAAACTACTTCTATAGGTAAGATTGCAAATAAATTAAGGATAGATGGAAAAAAAGTAATAATTGCAGCAGGAGATACTTTTAGAGCAGCAGCAGTAGAGCAGTTAGAAGAATGGGCTAAAAGAGCAAAAGTAGAGATAGTAAAAGGAAAAGAAGGAGCAGACCCAGCATCAGTTATATTTGAAGCAACCAAAAAGGCAAAAGAAGAAAATGCAGATGTACTTATATGTGATACAGCAGGTAGACTTCAAAACAAAAAGAATTTAATGGATGAATTAAACAAAATAAAAAGAGTAATAGATAGAGAATTACCAAATAGTTCAAAAGAAGTATTACTTGTATTAGATGCATCAACAGGACAAAATGCCATATCACAAGTAAAAGCATTTAGTGAAACTACAGGAATAACAGGATTAGTACTTACTAAACTAGATGGAACCTCAAAAGGAGGAGTAGTAATAGGAATAGTTGACGAAAATAAAATACCTATTAAATTCATAGGTATAGGAGAAAAAATAGATGATATGGAAAGCTTTAATCCAGACGAATTTATAGGAGCTATTATATAAAGAGGTGATAAAATGGAAGAAGAAAAATATATTAATAATCAAAAAATAAAGAAAAATGAAAAAATAGAAAAAGAAACTGAAAAAACAAAAATAAGAAAAAAAGCAAGAAAAAGAACTATTATAGTACTTGTAGCACTATTTATAGCAATAATAGCAACATATATATTTGTAAGAGGAAGTTATTTAGAAGTAAAAGCGATAGGAGAAAACTTTCTTACAGCCTTTTGGAAAAATATAGCTTATACAGGACTAACATTTATAATTAACTTTGCCTTTTTATTCTTTTCATTTTACTTTACAAATAAAACATTAAAAAAAGGACTAAAAGTATTTTTTGATGATGAAAAAAAAGAAATGCCAAAATTTCCAAATAAATCAGTATCATTTATAATAGCGTTAATAGGTAGTATAGCAACAACGCAGTTACTTTTAAATGGAATGCTATTATGCTTTAGTAATTCAAAATTTGGAATAAATGACGCAGTATTTGGACTAGATATATCGTACTTTTTATTCCAAAAACCATTTATAAACTTTATACTTATGTATTTACTTGTAGTAGTAATAGCAACTTTAATATATGCAGTTGTATATGCACTAATAGTATTAAATATAAGCTTTGAAGGTGTAGATAGAGAATCAATAAAAAAATGTGACTTAGTTGGAAAATTAGGTTCAAGGATAAAACTAATAGGAATATTATTAGGACTAATCGTATTTTTCTATATGGCACAAAATATTGGGCTTGAGGAATTTTTAAATATCGAATTAAGTGATGCAAGTACATATTCACTAATAGGAGCAGGTAATTCAGATGTTACAATTAAACTATGGGGATATGTCATTTTAGCAGTCCTTACTGTTATATCAGTATTTAGGGCATATAAATCACTAAAAGATAAAAGTACTAGAAGAGTAATAGGAAATATAATGATAGTACCTGTTTATTTAGTAATACTTGCAGTAGTTTTAGCAGGATATCAACTAATATTTATAGGTTCAAACCAATTAGAAAAAAATCAAGGATATATAGAAGAAAACATTAGACAAACAAAAATGGCATATGGAATAAATAATGCTCAAGAAATAAATGTAGAATATGGTGGAACTATTACAGAAGAAGTAGTATTACAAAACCAAAATGTATTAGATAATATAGCAATAGTAAGTAATAGTAATGTACTTCAAGATTTGCAAAGTACACAAACTTCTAAAGGATATTATACATATAGAACAACACAAATAGAGCAATATAATATTAATGATAAACCAACGCTTGTATATGTATCACCAAGAGAAATATCAAATAATAACACAACATATTCAAATAAGACATATGAATATACACATGGATATGGAGCAGTAATTACAAAAGCAGGAGAAACTGATGAAGCAGGGAACTTAGTAAATGCCCAAAAAGATTTTGGAGAAAATGCAGAAGAAGTAATAAATGTAGAAGAACCAAGAATTTACTTTGGAATAGAAACTAATGATGCTATAGTAATAAATAATGAAAATATGTCTGAATTTGACTATTTAGATAGTGAAACAGGAAAAGAAGTAACATATAATTATACAGGAAATGCAGGACTTACTTTAAATTTCTTAGATAGATTAATATTAGGAATAAAAGAAGGAGATTTAAAACTAGCATTTTCAGGAAATGTTTCAGATGATAGTAAAATTATAACAAATAGGAATGTAATAGAAAGAGCAAAACTAATAATGCCATATTTGACATATGACAATAATCCATATTTAGTAATAGATGACTCAGGAGAGCAATATTGGGTTATAGATGCTTATACAATGTCTAGTAATTATCCATTTTCACAAAAAGTACAATTAGAAAATGGTGAGAAAATTAATTATATAAGAAACTCAGTAAAAGTAATAGTAAATGCCTTTGATGGAACAATGAAATTTTATATAACAGACAGAACAGACCCTATAGTTATGGCATACAACAATATGTATCCAGAACTTTTTGAAGATAAAGATGCTGTAGTGCCAGAAGATATAAGTAAGCACTTTGTGTATCCAAAATATCTATATGATATACAAGCAGAAATTGTACAAAAATATCATAATATAGAGCCAGAAGTCCTATATAGAGGAAATGATATATGGGATATAGCAAAAACAAATAGTACAGGAAGCGTAGCTTCAAAAATGGAAAGTTATTATACAATGGTAAAAACTATAGAAAGAAGTGAAGAAACGTTAGGTTTAGTTATACCATATACACCATATGGAAAACAAAATATGTTATCATATATGGTTGGAACATATGAAAATGGAAGTCCAAAACTTACAATTTATGAATTTCCAGCAGATAGTAATGTATTAGGCCCACTTCAAATAGAAACACAAATAAATCAAGATGAAACAATATCAACAGATATAGCAAGTCTAAATGTAAGTGGAACAAAAATAACTAAAAAGCTTTTAGCAGTACCAATTGGAAACACCATACTATATGTAGAGCCAATTTATCAACAATTATTAAATGAAACAACAGAGCAAAAACCAACATTAAAAAGAGTAGTAGTGGCATCAGGAAATAAAATTGCAATAGGAAATAATCTAGAAGAAGCAATATCAAAATTATTATCAAAATCAGCAGGAAATATTGACGTAACTAATCCAGATAGTATAGAAGATTTAGTAAATGAGATTATAAAAGCTAATAACAACTTAAAAAATTCAAGTAGTAACATGGATTGGAAACTATTTGGAGAAGATATGCAAACATTAACAAGCTTAATAGAACAACTAGAAAGAATAATAAAGGAAAGTGAGAATAATGATACTACATCTAATAATGAAGTCATAAATCAAGTAGAAAATAATACAATAATTAATAGTAATGAATAAAAATAAATTAAAATAATAAACAATCCATTTGAAGAGGAGAAAATATGAATACACCTAATAAACTTACAATCTTTAGAATATTATTAGTACCTATAATGGTTATAATATCTTTAATAAACATACCAGTAGAAATTCTAGGAATACCGCTTAAATTTATAATAATGGACATTATATTTATAATAGGAGCATTAACAGATAAGTTAGATGGATATTTAGCTAGAAAGAATAATCAAATAACAAACTTTGGAAAATTCCTAGACCCAATTGCAGATAAGATTTTAGTTATATCAGCTATGCTTATACTAGTAGAAGCAAATAAGCTTCCAGCATGGATACCTATTATAATAATAACAAGAGAGTTTGCAGTATCTGGATATAGGTTAATTGCAGTAGAGCAAAATGGAAAAGTAATAGCAGCAAATATGTGGGGAAAATTAAAAACAGTAACTCAAATGATTGCAATAAGTTTAGCCTTTTTAGATGTAAATGCATTTGGAGATGTATTTTTTAAAGAACTTACAGTTCCAGCCTTTATACTAAACTTAATTGTAACAATATTAATGATAATCTGCACTATAGCAACAATCTTTTCAGGATATGAATATTTAAAAGGTGGAAAAGATATATTAAAAGATACTAAATAAATTTTTGGAGGCCATTATGGATGCAAAAGAAAGAATTGAAGAACTAAGAAAAACTATAAATTATCATTCAAAGAAATATTATGATGAAGATAAGCCTGAAATAACTGATTATGAATATGATATGCTTATGAATGAACTTAAAAAATTGGAAAAAGAAAATCCTCAATATATAACTAAAGACTCACCAACTCAAAAAGTTGGTGGTCATGCAAAAGAGGACTTTAAAAAAGTTACTCATGAAGTGCCTCTTCAGAGTCTTCAAGATATATTTTCATTTGATGAATTATATGATTTTGATAAAAGAATAAAAGAAAAAGCAGATGAATATGGAATAAAAGAGGTAAATTACTGCGTAGAAACTAAAATAGATGGTCTTTCATGTGCTATTAAATATGAAAATGGAATGTTAGTGCAAGCAGCAACTAGAGGAGATGGAAATGTAGGTGAAGATGTAACACCTAATGTAAAAACAATAAAAACTGTTCCAAATAAAATCAAAGATAATATAAACTTAACTGTAAGAGGAGAGGTTTTTATAAATAAAGAAGAGTTTGAAAAGTTAAATGAAGAAAGGGAAATATTAGGTGAGACACTTTTTGCAAATGCAAGAAATGCTGCTGCAGGTTCTTTAAGGCAACTTGACTCAAAAATTACTGCTAAAAGACCGCTTGACATATACATTTTTAATGTACAAAAAATAGAAGGTAAGACATTTAATTCACACTGGGAAGAACTTAATTATTTAAAAAGTATTGGTTTTAATGTAGTACCATTTAGAAGCCTTTGTAAAAATATAAATGAAGTAAAAAAAGCAATTGATGAAATAGGTGAAAAAAGGGAAGAACTAGGATTTGGAATAGATGGTGCAGTTGTAAAAGTAGATGATTTAAAATTTAGAGAAGAACTTGGGACAACCTTTAAAGTACCTAAGTGGGCAATTGCATATAAATATCCACCAGAAAAGAAGGAGACTATTTTAAAAGATATAGTATGCCAAGTAGGAAGAACAGGTGTTATTACTCCTATGGCAATATTAGAACCTGTAAAAGTAGCAGGTTCTACGATTTCAAAAACTACACTTCATAATGAAGACTTTATTAAAGAAAAAGATTTAAAAATCGGAGACCATGTTATAATTCAAAAACAAGGTGATGTAATTCCAGAAGTTGTAGATGTAGTTAAGGAAAAAAGAACAGGTGAAGAAAAAGAATTCTCTATGCCTAAAGTATGCCCAGTATGTGGAGCACCTGCTGTAAGAGAATTAGGAGAAGCTGCAACAAGATGTACTGGTATTGAATGTAGTGCTAAAGCATTAAGGAATATAGTGCATTTTGCTTCTAATGATGGAATGGATATTTCAGGCCTAGGATATAAAATAGTAGAACAGCTTTTAGATAGAAAGTTAATAAAAGATATAGCAGATATATATACTCTAACTGTAGATGATGTAGCATCACTTAAAAAAAATGGTAGAAAATTTGCTGAAAATTTAATTGAAGCAATAAATGAGAGTAAAAATAGAGATTTAGAAAATTTAATATCTGCATTTGGTATTAGACATGTAGGTAAAAAACTTGCAAAGGTATTAGCTAAAAAATATGAAACATTAGATAATTTAATGAATGCAACAGCTTTTGATCTTACTACAAAAGATGATATAGGAGAAGTAATAGCAGAAAGTATTTATAGCTTCTTTAAGGAAAGGCAAACTAAAGATTTAGTAAAAAGATTAGTAGCATTAGGAGTTAATACAAAACATTTAAAAGAAGATAATAATGTAGATAATAGGTTTGAAGGAAAGACATTTGTATTAACAGGTTCACTTTCAAAATATTCTAGAAATGAAGCAAGTGAAATTATAGAAAAGTTTGGAGGGAAAACTTCTAATAGTGTATCCAAAAAAACAGATTATGTATTAGCTGGGGAAGAAGCAGGAAGTAAGTTAGATAAGGCTCAAAAATTAGGAGTTACAGTTATTACTGAACAAGAATTTGAAAATATGATAAAATAAAAA
>CALXQA010000066.1 GCA_944390335.1 uncultured Clostridia bacterium | reverse complement strand
TGTTACTTTGTTCAAAACTATAAGTTTTCCGTTACCACGGGCATAGCCCGTGGTTTACCCCTAAAGTTAAAAAAATAAGCTTTACCTTTATTAGACAAAGCTTAAGTTTTTTTACATATCATCTTCATTTTCATTATTTATTTTATTGTTTTGGTTAATATTTTTACTATCATTTTGGTTATTATTTACATTTTTATTTTGTACATCTAAATTTCCACTGTTATGCTTATACTCTTCTTCTTTTTCTTGAGGTTGCTTTACTTTTAATATAGAGTCTTTGCTTTCTTCCTCAGCATCTTCCTCATAGCAATGTTCTTTACATTCATCACATTCACCATCACAATAGTCATCCCAATCAAGTTCTATAACATTATGGCAGTTAGGACATTCTATTTCATCTTTTAAATTAGCATCTTTTCCTGTAACAAATTCATAGCCACAATATGGACATGCTATCTCAAATTCATAATCATTATCATGCATTTTATCTGAACAAAATTCACATTCATCTCCACATTCACAGTCATGATTTTCATCATCATCATCTTCTTCATCTTCATCAATGTAAATATCTTGTTCTATCCTTTTCATTGATTTTTGAAGTTCACTTACCTTTTTCTCAATTCTTAATTGATTTTCATTATTTTCAACTAATTTATCAATTGTATCCATAAACATTACAATTAATTCTGAAAACTTTCCCTTAATATATTCAAAATCTTTAGGGTTATCAATTCTTTCTTGTATATCTGAAAGAATCTTATTATAGTTTTTGTTTAAGTCTGCCATAAAATTTCCTTTCTATTAAATTCTTTCCATATATTCGCCTGTTCTTGTATCTATTTTTATAACATCGCCAATATTAACGAACATTGGAACATTTAATGTATATCCATTTTCAAGTGTTGCAGGTTTTCCAGATGTAGTTGCTGTATTTCCAGCAAATCCAGGTTCTGTATATGTAACTTCTAATTCTACAAATATTGGTGGTTCTATAGAAAATACTTTACCTTTATATGATAAAACTTTTACATCCATATTCTCTTTTAAATACTTTAAACTATCTCCTAATTGTTCTTTATTTAAAGGTATTTGTTCATATGTTTCATTATCCATGAAATAGTATAATCCACTATCTTCATATAAATATTGCATTTCCTTTTTATCTATTTGTGCTGCTGGAAATTTTTCTGATGGATTGAATGTTTTTTCTACTACACTTCCTGTTATAACATTCTTAATTTTTGTTCTAACAAATGCAGATCCCTTTCCTGGTTTTACATGTTGAAATTCTACTACTCTATAAACATTTCCATCCATTTCAAAAGTTGTTCCATTTCTAAAATCTCCTGCTGTATATACTGATGCCATTATTATTTCCTCCTTATATTAAAATTATTCATAAACATAATATATATTTTACACCACTTGGGCTTAAAAATCAAGCATTTCACATAATTATATATTTTATGCTATAAATACTTGATTTATTTTCTAATTTTTATTTATATAATTTTCTAATATATATACTGCTGCAATTGTATCTACTAGACCTTTTTTCTTTTTTGATGCTATATTTAAGTAATTCATTGTTCTATGTGCTTCTACTGTAGTAAGCCTTTCATCTACCATTATTATATTTACTTTATTAAACCTAGATTTAAGTTTATGTACAAAGCTTTCTGTTTCCTCACTTCTTTTACTTTTTGTACCATTCATATTTAATGGATTTCCCACTACAAAAGTATCAATCTCATATTCTTTTAGTATTTCTTCTAGTCTTTTTAACACAATTTTATCATTTCCATTTGAATTAATTGTCTCTAATCCTTGAGCAGTAATACCTAATTCATCTGTTATAGCTATACCGGTTCTTGAGACTCCATAATCTATTCCTAATTTCCTACTCATCTATATTTATATATTCCTTAACCATTTTTTCTAATAATTCGTCTCTTTCAACTTGTCTTATCAAATTTCTTGCACCTTTATGACTTGTAATATATGTTGGGTCTCCAGATAATATATATCCTACTATTTGATTTATTGGATTATATCCTTTTTCTTTTAATGCTTCATATACTTCTTTTAATATCTTCTTAGCTTCTGCATTTTTTTCTTTTTCTACGCTAAATCTTACTGTCTCATCCATTCCCATAACTAAAACCTCCTATATTGTTTTTATAGTATTGTCATTTGCTGAGTCTATGTATTCTTCTAATTTCTTAAAAGCTCCATCTAATGCTGTACCTTTATAATATGTAGATATTACTACTCTAATTTTAGGACTTACCACAACTTCCTCTTCATCATTATCATGTACATAATCTGATGCTGCTGGTACATCTAATTCTTCTACTTTTTTCTTCATGTCTGTCATAAAATTAAATACACCATTTTTATCTGCTCCAGAAAACACTATTGCAAATTTAGGGCCCATATATCTTACAAATATATATTCCTTTGATAAATTATTTTTTATATAATTAGATACTGCCGTAATAACTGCATCTCCAGTTTTTCTGCTTATTTCCACATTTATATCTTGAAGGTTTGTAATTTTAAATAAGCATATTGCAGATGTTGTAAATTTATCTATTGTTTTTTTACCTTCTGCATATAGAAATTCTGCTGACTTTAATCCTGAATATAAATCATCTCTAACTATATTCTCAATAGTCGCCTGATTTTCTACTGTTTTTAATATAGTTACTATATTATTCCTTACTACTTCAAGAATTGTTGTATCTATATGATCAAATTCATGTGGTTTGCTTCCTTCTATAATCCAATATCCTATGTATACATTATCAACATACAAAGGAAAAAATATTGCACATTTTGCCCTTCCAAACTCCATCTTTTGATATGGGAGTTTTTCATTCTCATTATCCACAGTTACATATTTAGGAGTTGCGGTTTTGATACTATCTCCAAATACTGGATCACTTTGAAGATTTTTTAGTGTGTCCCAATGTTTGCTATCTACATTTGATGCTTTAACTGTATACTGTGCCCCATCAAAAACTACAATAGTTGAATATTTTATTGAATATTTACTTATTAATATATCATTGATATTTTCTAATTTTTCTTTTATACTACTAGTTTCTCCTAATGTTTTCATAAATTCTTGAAGTACATTTAAACTAGTTATTCTTTGGTTTAAATTACTGTATGTTTCTATTTTTTTATGAACTGCATAATTGTATATTATTAGGGCAAATACAATAATTACCAATATTGTTATAACTGATATTACCAAAATCTCACCCCTCTTTTCTTAATAGTTTGTTCTCATTTTATTAAGTGTTCCATTAACTCCTGATGAAAATTGTGTACTTGTTTGTGATTTATTTTTTCCTCCAAAAAAACCTTTTTTGGCTTTATTATATTCTGGTGAGTATCCTGAATAATTTTGACTTCCTCCACTATTTAATAGCGGATATACCATATTTGCTAATTCTTGAAGACTATTTAAAAATCTTTCTGAATATCCATTTAAAGATACTTTGCATAGTGCTATTGCTTCTATATATCTTGCATAAGTTTGTTCTTCAAATGGTATTGATATATATTTTATAGTATTTGGATCAAATAGGTCTCTTTGAAGTGTCATTGATGGTTCATTATATTTAGCCATACCACCTAATATCATTTTGTCATTTAATACTTTTAATTTCATTTCTTTATTTATTATTACTCTTAGTTTTCTCTCATCTAAGCTATTTTTTAATTTAAGTTCACTTAAAAATAGTGTTAATGGTTGTATTGTTAGTGCATCCATTGATTGTACTAAGTATATTTCTGTAGATTTTACAAAATAGTTTATATTTGTTTCAAAATCACAATCCATTAATATTGCTGAATAATTATTATCTAAATTTTGAAGTACCATATCTACATTTTCAAGTTCTTGGTCGTCTCCTGGAAGTGATGTAAATACTGTTAAGTTTTTATTTACTTCTACTCCTGATATATTTCCTCTTATTAAGTTTTTTATACTATTTGTAGCAGTAGACATTAATCTTTGATCATTGTCTGTAAACATGTAATATGAGTTTTTATTTTTTGTTAAGTCTAATATCGCTGTTTTTATACCTTTTTGTGATAGTAGTTCTGCTAAGTTATTTACTATAAATGATGTTCCATTTTTACTTGTTCCTACAAATGCTATTATCTTTCCATTTTTAGCTATAAATTGGCTATCTGTATTCATATTGTTTTGATAGTTTGTATTTAATAATTCTTCGCTTTTTTGAAAATTGTTATAATTATTTTGTTCTTGATCATTTGGCATTTGTCCATAAAAACCATATGGATTATTATTCTGCATTCCTACTTGTTCATATGGATTTTCTAATTGCATTGGTGAGTTTTGATTATTCATATTATTTTCATATGGGTCTTTATATATATTCTCACTTGTATCTACAGAATTATATGGATTATTATTTATATTTTGGTTATTAATATTATTTTCTTGCTTTTCATCTGCCATTGCAAATAAGTTTATATTTTCATTATTATTCACATCATTATTTTCATTTTGAGTGTTTTCTACTGAATTTATACTGCTTGGCATTTTACTTAGTTCTTCTAATCCAAATAAATTTATTGGTTCATTTTGTGAAGATGCATCATTTTGATTTACTGAGCTTACTTTTTTAGGTCTGCCTCTTCCTCTTTTTGGTGTTTCATTTATATTGTTTTCTATATTTTGCTTAACATTTTCTTGAGGAATATTTTCTTTTTGCACATTTTCTTCATTTACTATTTTTTTAGGTCTTCCTCTTCTTTTTGGCATATCTGCAGTAGTATCTTCTTTTTCACTCATATCATTTGTTTCTCCAGCTACATTTTCATTATTCATTTGATTATTACTCATATTGTTCATATTACTCATAACTTTTTCTTCTTCTTTTTTTATTCCATTTTGTTCATTTTGTAAATTATTAGTATTAAAATTCATATTATTAAAATTACTATTTACATTTTGGTTTGGAATATTATTTGTATTTTGGTAATTAGGAATATTTAATCCCATATTATATGGATTAGAGTTTAAATATTGGTTTGTATTTGCATTATTTATATTAGTATTTTTCATTGGATTTTGCTGTATATTTCTATTATTTATATTATTATTAACATTATTATTTGCATTATCTATATTCATTGTAGATGGTATTATAACTGGTTTTGTTAATTTTGTTTTTTCTAAATCTTTAGTTAGAAAATCAATATTTTGCTTTCTTGCATCTTTTGGCATATAATTGTATTTATTATATTTGCCATTAGAAAGTACAGTTCCTCCAGTCATAAGCTTTTGATATTTTTCTGAGCCTGTTTCTAATATTGCTTTTACATTTAAAGGTAAAAATTTAACTATTATTCTTAGTTGTGTATCATTATATTGTTCAGCTATACTATTAAAACTTTCTATACATTTCTTTTCATTGTTTCCTATTTTTTTATAATGATTTAAAATATTCTGTATTTCTGTTTCACTAACTTCAGATTCATTTTCTGGTTTATAGTTCACATCTTCTGAATCTATTCTATAATAGCTTTTTGCTTCTTTTTTATTTCTTGGTTTATTTATAAGATTACAAACCATATCAATATTTCTGTCATTACCTAATAAAGCATTATATACTCCTATTCCAAATAGCTTAACTAATAAACCATCAGATTTTGTTCTTCTGTCTGAACATATTAAAATTATTGGTATATCTTCACCTGTAGGCTTTGATGCTTCATCTGATATCCCATCTAACTTATCAAATATAAATTTATCTATAGTATCATAATTATTATTTGATATTGGCTCTAAATCTTCACCAATGACAATAGAATCATATGTTTTGTCCTTTTGTAATTCTTTTATTATTGCATTAAAGTAATATACATTTTTACTTGTAATAATTTCTTTATACTTTTCTTGATACTTCTTTATTATAGAAGCAGAAACATTATCATTACTTACTGCAAATAAAACTTTCATTTGTTTAACCCCTCCAACCTTTAACTACAATTGTAAATATAAGTGGTAAGACCTGACATATAATAAGCATTGTAACAATTCCTATCATTGCTCCATAACCTTTATCTCTTACATCTAATTTTCTTATACCTATTACAAATTGGTATATTGCACTAATCGCTATTCCTACAAATGCAATTGGTATACTGTATACTCTTACCTTATTTAATATGTATGCAACTAATCCATATGTATCACTACCATAAGCTTCTTTATAGTCTTCTAATGATTGTAATTCTTTTTCTTTTATTTCTATTAGTTGACTTTTTGTTTCATTTGATATTATTTCATTTTCTACAGTAGTATTTGCCGCATAAACAGAATTTATACCTATAATACTAACAATGATGAAAAAAACTATAATTGCTTTTCTCATATTTATGTTCTCCCTTCATTTTTTGACTTATATAATAATACACTAAAACAAGCAAAATATCAAGTAAAATTTATAATTTATTATATAAATAAGTCATCCATTTATATACTGCATTTGCCCAGTTTTTATCTGTTGCATATCTTGTATTTACTCCTGTTAATGTTGCTCCTTCATAATATGTTCCAAGTGCTACTTCATTTCCATAGATAGGTGTTCCTTTTGGATTTAAATAGTATTTAACAAATACACGCGCTACTAAGTCTATCCCTTCTGCATAACTTTGGAATGTATATGCACTTCCTGATGGATCACTATCATATGCTCCATATCCAAATAAGTTTTTCTTATTTTTAGATATACTTGAAGTTCCCCAACCGCTTTCATGTATTCCTACTGCTGCTACAAATATTCCATTTATATTATATTGCTGTTCTACATAATAAAAGTATTCTGCATTGTCTTTAAACACATTATTTTTATCATTTGAATCATTTTCAAATATTTTTTTAAATTGGTCTAGTGTAAGTCCACTTGGTTTATTTAGTAACATACTAAATCCAAGGTTTTGTGATAGTTCTTCTTTTGTGTATTGTACATTATTTTCGTCACCATCACCTGTTCCATTAGGATTTACATATTCTACATTTTCACTTTTAACCCATCCTAAGTAATTATTATATGCTACATAGTACCAATTATCCTGTTTTCCTTTTAATGTTACTTTTTCTCCTTTATTAATTGTCACAATTTTTTCTGAGTTTTCATCTGGATTTAGTCTTATAGCTAAAGTTACAGATGTTGCTTTAAGTTCGTCTCCTACTACTGGTACATATGTATTAGAGTATGCTCCTGTTCCTATTTGAACTATTTTATCTATTGATGCTTTTGTAATCTGTGATGATACTTGTGTTGATGATATTAGCTTGTCCCCTTCATATATATTTTTTAATGTTGCATTTTGCTTTCCATCTACACCTTCTTGAAGTACTTGTATTTTTCCTTTTGCAAGTGATGAGTTTTCTATATATTGTGTAGTAAATTCAATATCTGTTTCTTGAATTTCTAATTTTTCTATTTTTTGTACACTAGTATTATTCTCTACAATCTCATCTATATTTATTTCTTTGTTTTTATCTTTTTTTTGTATTGGAATTTCAACTGCAAGTCTTCTTCCTTTTTCTTCTGCTGCATATGATTCATTTTTTGTTATATATATTCCAAAAATAACAGCTACTGCTAAGGCTATTATTACTACGGAAATAAGGATATATAACCATATTTTTCTCTTTCTAACCATAAAATTCACCTAATTATATTTTAATATTAAAGTCACTTTTTGTCAATTAATGTATTCAAAATATATTCTTCAATTTTTTAAACATTTCTTATCTCCATTTTTAATTTTTTTGTAACTTTTTGTGAATTATATTGACTTTTTATTTTATAATTAGCTTTTTAAAATATACTTAATTATTTTCTATTTTTTTATTTCTTTTATGTTCCCATAAATTTTAAA
>CALXQA010000065.1 GCA_944390335.1 uncultured Clostridia bacterium | reverse complement strand
TGTGTATATTTATTATATAAATCGTACGACAAGACATAACATTATATATTTAAATATATTTTAAAACTACAAAATTCATCAAAAAATATAAAAATAATCTAAAAAACAACCTGTGGATAATGTGGATAACTCTGTGGATAACTGTAAACAGTGACTTTGAGAAAGTGAATTTTACACATATACATAAAGTAGATAAGTGATTATGTAAAAGTAAATTATTTGTATATATTATGTATATTTTTGAATTTTCATATATAACATTTTCTTCACAAAAAATTCACAAAAAGAATTAGCAATCTCTATTGACTTTTGCTAAAAATGGATATAATATATATGGTGTTAGCAAACGAATACTAAGAGTGCTAATAAGAGGTGATAAAATTTGGAGTTAGATAATAGAAAAAAAAGAATACTTCAAGCTATTGTAAATGAATATATAGACACAATAGAGCCTGTAAGTTCAACAAGTTTAATACAAAAATATGGATTAGATTGTAGTAGTGCTACTGTAAGAAATGATATGGCAGAGCTAGAAAAGATAGGATACTTAGAAAAAACACATACATCAAGTGGAAGAGTGCCATCAAATAAAGGATATAGATTTTATGTAGATAAGCTTTTAAATGATAAAGACTTAAATATAGAAGAAATTAGGTATATAAACTCAAAATTACAAAACAAAGTAAGCCAGATGGAAGAATTAACAAAAATAGCTACAAATACAATATCAGAAGTAACACATTACACAACAGTAGCAATAGGACCAAATATTTCAAAACAAAGAATTCAAGAAATAAAATTTATTTTACTTGGTACAAGAATGCTAATGGCAGTTATATTAACAGATACAGGAACAATAAAAGAAACAATTATAAAATTTGAAAAAGATATAACACAAGAACAAATAGATACATTAAATATCATATTTAATAGTAAACTAAGAGGAGAATTGCTTTCATCAATAGATAAACCAATGGAAGAATACATAATGAGAGAAATGAATTACAGAATAGATGTAATAAAGCCAATTATAAATCAAATAACAAAAGCAATAAATGATGAAGTAAATGTATACTTAAATGGTGCAAATAAAGCATTTGAAAATCCAGAATTCAAAAGTAGTAAGCTTGCTAAAAACTTCATGGATTTACTAGACAGAAAAGATTTAATAGTAGATATATTAGGAAATAATAAAGATTTTAATGTATATATAGGAAATGAAATAAATGGGCTAGATGATTTTAGTATAGTAACATTTAAAAACAAAGTAGCAGGAAAAGACTTAGGTACAATAGGAATAATAGGACCAACTAGAATGGACTATTCAAAAGTTATATCAGTAATGAAATATATAAGCCATGAACTTAATAAAAAGCAAAATGGTGGAAAAGAGGGATAAAATTGGAAGAGAAGATTGATAATATAGTAGAAAATACAAATAATGAAAATGAGAAAAATATAAAGCAAAATAATGAAATAAATGAATTAAAAGATAAAATAAACTTACAAAAAAAAGAAATAGAAGAAAAAGAAGATAGAATAAAAAGATTAATGGCAGAATTTGAAAATTTCAAAAAAAGAAGTGATAAAGAAAGAACAAACCTATATAACTCAGTAATGGGGGATGTAGTAACATCTTTACTTCCAGTAATAGACAATTTAGAAAAAGCAGCAAGTGTAGAAACTAAAGATGAACAATACAAAAATGGTATACAAATGGTACTAAATCAATTTAAAGATGTAATAAAAGCAAATGGAGTAAAAGAAATAGAAACAATAGGAAAGAAATTTGACCCATCACTTCATGAAGCAGTAAGTTTAGTACAAGATAGTGCTTTAGGTGAAAAAGAAATTAAAGAAGAATTTAGAAAAGGCTATATGCTAGGAGATAGAGTATTAAGACATTCTCTAGTAGTAGTAGCTAACTAAAAATAAATACAAAATAGTTATTAAATTTTAATTTTTAATTAATTAAAATATATAAATAAATATATAAAGCTATAAGCTTAAATTAAGGAGGAAAATATTATGGGAAAAATCATAGGAATCGACTTAGGAACAACAAACTCATGTGTAGCTGTTATGGAAGGAGGAGAGCCAGTAGTTATTCCAAACTCAGAAGGAAATAGAACTACACCATCAGTTGTAGCATTTTCTAAAGATGGAGAAAGACTAGTTGGACAAATAGCTAAAAGACAAGCAGTTACAAACCCAGAACATACAATAATATCAATAAAAAGAAAAATGGGAACAGCAGAAAAAGTTAAAATAGATGGAGATGAATTCTCACCACAAGAAATATCAGCAATGATACTTCAAAAATTAAAAACAGATGCAGAAAGCTATTTAGGACAAAAAGTAACACAAGCAGTTATTACAGTTCCAGCATACTTCAATGACTCACAAAGACAAGCTACAAAAGATGCAGGAAAAATAGCAGGACTTGATGTATTAAGAATTATAAATGAACCAACAGCAGCAGCACTAGCGTTTGGAATGGATAAAGAAGACCAAGACCAAAAAATAATGGTTTATGACTTAGGTGGAGGAACATTTGATGTTTCTATACTAGATATAGGAGATGGTGTATTTGAAGTTTTAGCAACTAATGGTAATACACACTTAGGAGGAGATGACTTTGACCAAAAGATTATAGACTATTTAGTATCAGAATTCAAAAAGAGCCAAGGAATAGATTTATCATCAGATAAAATGGCAATGCAAAGATTAAAAGAAGCTGCTGAAAAAGCTAAAATAGAACTATCTGGAATGCAACAAACACAAATAAATCTTCCATTTATAACAGCAGATGCAACAGGACCAAAACACTTAGATGTTACACTTTCTAGAGCTAAATTTGAAGAATTAATTCATGATTTAGTAGAATCAACAAGGGTTCCAGTTGAAAATGCATTAAAAGATGCTGGAATAACAGCAGATAAGCTTCATAAAGTATTATTAGTAGGAGGTTCTACTAGAGTACCATGTGTACAAGAAATGGTAAAAAGAATAACAGGAAAAGAACCAGATAAAGGAATAAATCCAGATGAATGTGTAGCTATTGGTGCTGCTATTCAAGGTGGTGTACTTTCAGGAGATGTTAAAGACTTAGTACTATTAGATGTAACACCTCTATCACTTGGAATAGAAACATATGGAGGAGTTGCTACAAAATTAATTGAAAGAAATACAACAATCCCAACTAAAAAATCACAAATATTCTCTACAGCAGCAGATGGTCAAACAAGTGTAGAAGTACATGTTATTCAAGGTGAAAGAGAAATGGCAGCAGATAATAAAACATTAGGAAGATTCCAACTTACAGGAATACCAGCAGCACCTAGAGGAGTACCACAAATAGAAGTAACATTTGATATAGATGCAAATGGTATAGTACATGTATCTGCAAAAGATATGGCTACAGGAAATCAGCAACAAGTATCAATCACAGCATCTACTAACCTTACAGATGAAGAAATAGATAAAGCTGTAAAAGATGCAGAAGCACATAGTGCAGAGGATAAAAAGAGAAAAGAAGAAATAGAAGTTAGAAATAATGCAGAAAGCTTAGTATACAATTGTCAAAAAACAATAGACGAGTTAGGAGATAAAATAAGTAGTGAAGAAAAATCTAAAGCAGAAACAGAAATAGCTAATGTAAATAAAGCTTTAGAAGGAAAAGATGTAGAACAAATAAAGAAAGCAACAGAAAGCTTAACACAAGTATTTTATTCAATATCTGAAAAACTATATAGCCAAAAAGCAGCACAAAACAATAATCAAAATGCAAGTTCAGAACAAAATAACAATACTAATACTGAAACTACTACAGCAGAAGAAGAGAATACAGATAATAAATAAAGGCATATAGCGGGCTTTTCAGCCTGCTTATTGCATCTATAAAGGAGAAAGTATGGCAGAAAAAGATTATTATGCAATTTTAGGGGTAGATAAAAATGCATCAGATGATGAAATAAAAAGAGCATATAGGAAAATGGCTAAAAAGTGGCATCCTGATGCAAACCCTGATAACAGAAAAGAAGCAGAGGAAAAATTTAAAGAAGTAGGAGAAGCATATGCTACATTATCAGATCCACAAAAAAGGAGAATGTATGACCAATTCGGTACAGCAGGAGCTCAAGGAGCAAGTGGATTTGGTGGATTTAATGGTTTTAATGGAGGAACATATACTTATTCTACAAGTGGTTTTGGATTTGATGACATAGTTGATGATTTTGTATCATCAATATTTGGTGGAGGATTTGGAAGAAGTTCAAGAGCAGAATCAGCAAGCCAGCCAAGAAAAGGTAACGATTTGAGATATACAGTTGATATTTCATTCGAGGAAGCATTTACTGGGTTACATAAAGAAATAGTAGTAAATAAAAATGAAAAATGTGATACTTGTCATGGAACAGGAGCAAAACCTGGAACAAGTGTACAAACATGTTCTAAATGTCATGGAACTGGTAAAGTAAAGAAAAATCAATCACTAGCAGGATTTGCTACAATACAAACAGTAGTAACTTGTGAAGAATGTAGAGGCACAGGAAAAATAATACCTAATCCTTGTGATACCTGTAAAGGAAAAGGTACTGTAAGAAAGCAAGTTACACTAAATGTAGAAATTCCAGCTGGAATAGATAATGACCAAACATTAGTTGTACAAGGAAAAGGAGAACCAGGAGTAAATGGTGGACCATATGGAGATTTATATGTAACAGTAAGAGTAAAGAAAAGTAATATCTTTACAAGAAATGGAGAAAATGTAGAATGCACTATACCAATTACAATTACACAAGCAACTTTAGGAGCAAATATAAAAGTGCCAACAGTAACTGGAGAAAGTGAGGACTATTTTATTCCAGACGGAACTCAAAGCGGAACTAAATTTACACTAAAAGGAAAAGGATTTAGAAGAATTCACACAAATAGTTCAGGAGACTTAATCTTTACTGTACAGGTTCAAACACCTAAAAAACTAACTAAAGAACAAAGAGAATTATTTGTAGAACTTGCAAAAACAATGAATGAGCAACCACCAGTAAAAAAGAGAGGATTTTTTGGATAAAATATATAAATAAAGTAAAAGAAAAAGATTCATTAAAAAATTTAGTTAATGAATCTTTTTTCATACGATTTTAAATCTAAAATTAGTTTATACAAAAAGCTGCATATAAAGGAATTGATTTAATATTATTCTCAAAGCCAAAATTTCTAGAAGAAATCCTAATAGCATATTTAGGGTTATATGTTTTCATATAAAAATTTAAGCTGGCTGATTTCACATTATTGCCACTTTTTACTTCTATAGGGATAATACCATCTTTTTGACTATATAAAACAAAAGTTATTTTAGCATTCCTATTAGATGTCCAGTAATATAAAGAGTCACCTTTAGAAGTTAATTCTTGGGCAATATAATTTTCTGTAATAGCCCCTTTATAAATAAATGTTTTATCTAATAATATATCAGGAAATCTTATTTCACTCATATTAGTTAATATTCCTACATCACTTAAATATAATTTAAAATTATTTTCATCTATATATACTTTAAGTGGTATTTCAATGCGATTAGTATTATAGCATATTAGAACCATTTTAGAAGCTACTAACCAATCAATAGAACTTTCATATTTCCTTCTTCTACCACTTTCTTCTATAAAATTATATTGAAAATTTCTTTTATCTTTAGCTAATTGGCTAGGTATATTTTTATATACTTTTTCTATATTAATTGTTTCAATACTACTTTTTACATATTTTTGCATATCTGCTATATACATATCTTTTATATCAGAGATTATATGAGAGTCGAATTTTAATATGTCTAAATCATTTTCTATAAAATTATTTACTGCTTCTGGCATACCACCAACACATAAATATTGCTTATATAATGTCAAAGCCTGTTCATGTGCAAAATCAGGCATTGGAGACATTGTATTAAAACATTCAATAATTTTATTTCTTAGTATTTCTTTCCCAGATGCAATCAAGAATTCTTCAAAATTCATAGGATACATATATTCCATTCTTATTTTACCAACTGGAAAAGAACTTTTAAAACGACTAATTTTTACACCCAATAAGCTTCCCGCACATATTATTTTATATGGTTTGCTAGACTCATTAAAATATTTTAATGAAACTATAAAATTTTCACTTTCTTGGATCTCATCGAAAAAGAATATTGTTTTTTCAATATCAATTTTCTCACCAATAATTAATTCTAACTCTTCTATTATTTTAGATTCATCAATAGTTTTTTCAAATATATTTTTTACTTCTAAGTTTTTTTCTAAATTAAAATACAAATATTTTTCAAAATTATTTTTACAGAAATTCTCTATAATATATGTTTTGCCAACTTGTCTAGCACCTACAACCATCAATGGCTTGTTCATTCCTGATTGTTTCCAATCTAAAAGTTTATTTTCAAATAATCTTTTCATAATATTTCCTCCAATTTCTATTTTAGCATATTAAAAATAAAATATCAATAAAAAATGCCACTTTTTGCAGGTATAATTTTGTAAAGATTGCCACTTTTTGCAGCATAAACTTTAATAAAAGTGCCACTTTTTGCAAAAATAGATTATTAAAAAAATAACTATAAAAAATTACTTACTTTCTATAAATTACTTGAATAATTTATATACTATGTGATATTATTAGTATATAAATTATTTTTTATATAAAGGTAGGAAAAAAATGAAAAACGAAAGAGGAATAACACTAATGGTATTAGTATTAACAATTATAGTGATGATAATATTGTCATCAGTAGTAATATATTCAAGTGTTATTGAAGAAGGCGGAATGGTAAATCAAGTAAAAGAGGAAACCAATAAACAGCAAGAGATGGTAAAACAAGAACAAGAAAAAATGAATAGTGTATTAAAAAATCAAGAAGTAGACTGGGGTATAGGATAAATGTATAAGTTCTTTATAAATAGTAATGATATAGATTTAAAAAATAAAGAAGTAAAAATAACTAAAGAAAACTATAATCATATTGTAAATGTATTAAGAATAAGGCAAAATGAAAATATACTTTTAGCAAATAAAGACAATATGAAAACATATATTGCAAAGTTAATAAATATACAAAAAGGATATATAATATGTAGTATTATAGAAGAAGTAGAATCAAATATAGAACCTAAAATTAAAATTGACTTATATCAAGGAATAACTAAATCAGATAAGATGGAGTATATAATACAAAAGTGTACAGAACTAGGAATAAATAATATAATACCAACGAAAATGAAGTTTTGCATTGGAAAAATAAATGATGAAGAAAAGAAAATAGAAAGATGGAACAAAATAGCAGAAGCAGCAGCTAAGCAATCTAAAAGGGACTACATTCCTAAAATAGAAAAAAGCACTAATATAGAAAAACTTATAGATAGATTAAAAGAATATGATATATCCATACTTGCATATGAAAATGAAGATAAAAAAACTATTAAAGACTTATTAAAAAGTAAAGAAATAGAAGAAAGAAAAATAAATAAAATTGCACTAATAATTGGGCCGGAAGGCGGATTAGATAAAGAAGAGGTGGAAAAATTAAAAGAAAATAACTGCTATATAGTATCATTAGGAAAAAGAATATTAAGAACAGAAACAGCATCAATAGCAGCTTTAAGTATGCTTATATATGAGTATGATTTATAGGAGGATACATAGAGATGAGAAAAAAGCAAGAAGATAATAATAAGCAAGAGATAGAAAAAAAAGAAACTGTAAATAAAGCAAAAGAGAGTAATTTAAAAACAAATAAATTAGATAGTACTGATAAGGCTGAAATAAAAGATAATAATCAAAAAGGCAAAAAAAATGAAGAAAAAGTAGATAGTAAAAAAAAGGAAAATACTAAAAAAAATAAAGATGTTAAAGAAGATAAAGTAGTAGTAAAAAACGAAAAAGAAGATAATAAGAATAATAAAAAATTAGAGTATAAAGAAGAAAATATAGAAGAAATTGATGAAATAGAAGAAAAAAATGAAGAAAAA
>CALXQA010000064.1 GCA_944390335.1 uncultured Clostridia bacterium | reverse complement strand
TCTTTCTTAGATTATATATTTAATTTCTTCTTTACTCTAATATCATCACCGAAGAAGTAGCAAGCTTCATAATTACCAATAATTCTAGATAAAATTCTTTCCTCATAAGTATTATATAAATCTTGAAGAGAAAGATTAGTAGATATAATTGTCTTAGTAATTTTATTATTTTGATTTAATAATCTGGAGTTTAGAATATTAAATAATTCTGTTAGTTTTATATTATTTTTAGATTCAGTACCTAAATCATCAATTATAAGTAAATCAACAGTATTAATTGTATTTATTACATCATTAGAAGTTTTACCGAATTTATAGTCAATTATACTATCAAGCATTATTGGTGCAGTTTGATATAATACGGTTTTTCCTTTTTTTATTAATTCATTGGCTATACAAGAAGAAAGAAAAGTTTTACCCAAACCGGTATTACCACAAAATAATAAATTATTTTCTTCTGCATCATCAAAATTTTCAATAAATTTTTTACAAATATTTAAAATCTTTTTGATATTTTCTCTAGGTGAGATTTTTGAGTTATATTTTTCTACATTCACTTCATTGGAATAAAAATTTAAATTAAATTTAGAAAAATTTTGATTTTCTAGATCATATATATTTGAATTATTATATTGTATATTATATAATTTTTGTTTTATACATGGACATAGTACAGTTTGATTATTAATTGTAATATATCCAGTATCATTACAATTTGAGCATTCAAACTTAGGAGAAATATCATTTATCGAGAATCCTGCTTTTTGTAGAATTTCTATTTTTTTCTGCTTTAAAACAGAAAGTTCTTTTTTTAATTTCTGTGGAGCATCTGGATTTTTTGATGTAAGCATTGACTTTATAGTAGAAATAGAAAAAGAAGTTATATCATTATCAACTTTTTCTAATGCAGGTATTTTTTTATACATCTGAATCTTTTTATTTTCAGCATCTAAAATTGCTTTATTTCTTTTTTGGTCATATTCTATTAACAATGATTGTAAATTATGTGAATTCATAAAATCACCTCGAATCTATAATAATGTTACATAATATTTATATATTACTGTATAAACTATTTAAATCTTTATATTGCCTTTGTGAATAGTTTGCAGAACTATTTTTATTAGAATTATCTTTTGTTTGAACAGGCTTAGATTTTTGATTTTCTAAATGTTTATTGATTTCTTCTGGAGTCTTTAGACCTCTTTCATGCCAATCTGAAATTAGTTTATCAATATATTCAAAACTAAGATTGAATTTACCAGCAGTTTTCTTTAAAGCTATATCAATTATTTCCATGTTATATCCATATGTAATATTCCACTTTTCAACATAAGCTTCTTCATAAATAGATAGATTCCTAGATAATCTAAGTTTTTTCTTAATAGAATTTTCAATAGTCTTAACCTTTTCTTCTTTTTGGAAATATAAGTCTAAATCATTAAATGTTTTAATTTTATTTTTATACCAAGCTTCTGCAACAGTTGCTACATAGCTTCTATGTAAAGCTGATTTATTAAAACAATATCTAAATAATGCAATCATAACTTCTTCATCAAAAGCATATTTTTTAAACCATAAATCAATATCTCCAAACCAAGAAGGAGACATGATTCCTTGAAAAAATTCATTATTAATTGTGTCAATAGCTTTAGCTCTATATTTATTTTCAGCTACTTTTTGCATATCAGAAGCTGAAATTGTAATTTTAGGCTTATATAGTTTATTAAGCTCTATTTCTTGAAGATTAGCTACAATAAAACCTTGATTTTTTCTAATAAGTAATCCATCATCTTCCCAATATTTTATAGCATCTTGTATTGTTTTTAATGGCATTTCTAATTTTTTAGATAAATCATTTATTTTTACATCTTTATTATATTTTGATAAAAAATATATATAAAGGTAAACTTTTATATAATCACCATTTGCTTGTGATAAATACTCAGTAAAAAATACATCAGGAATAGATGTTGTAGAAAATATTAATGATGAATCATTTTGCTCTAGCTTCATATTTCCTCCTTGTATAATATAAGTCGAATTATATCATTTTTTGTCATAGTTTACAACTACTTGTATAAATAAATCTTAGGCTTTATTAAAAACTTCAAAATATACCAAAATGTATATAAAATACTTTCATGATTAAAATCTATTATGCTTAATAAAAATATAGGTAGATAAAAAATAACTAATATAAATATTTTTACTGTTAAATTAGATATTATTAAATTACATATTGAAAAAAGCAGAAGAAAATATATTACATTAAATATAGCGGTGGGATAATCAATAATGCCAAGTAATTTATTTTTAAAATTAAAATTTTGTGGGAATATAAATTTCATAAATAATCTACTCCTTTTAATTTGTTATTTATTATGATTTAAACTTGGTGATAAATGATGAAAGATTAGAAGAAACATCTACGCTAATACCTCCAAATAATTCTTTAATATATGAATTTGCTCTAATTAAAGCATATATAGAGCCAATTAGTAGAAACTTATTAGAAGAGTCAAATGAAAGCATAACTATTAGTATAAAAGAAATAAAGGATTGGAGTATAAGTAAAGATAAAAAGCATTTAAACCAAGATTTAAAAATCCAGTATGTTGATGTATTCATCAAAGATAAAAAAATAATTGGAGATGATAATACAAATACTTGTACCATTATATATCTAAGTGAATATGAAAATAGTAGGTTTAAAAGCCCAACAGATATAAATCCTTTTATAATTCCATCAAATGAGAATAAATCAAAGGAATTATCACCAATAGAAATAGTAGAGTTTAGATAATCAATAACTTCTGAAAAACTAATCTCTTTTTTTATTATAGATTCACCTATTTCTTTAATACTCTCACATATAAGGTAATTTATATTTATTATTTGCTCAGATATAAAGTATGAAGAATTGATAATAATTCCTAAAATAACCACTTTAAAAAGAAATTGGCTTGGTTTTTCTATATTAGCTCCTGAAAATGAAGAATATGTATATCTTATAGCATAGTAAATAATAATTGCGAGTAAAAATGCATCTGTTAAGTATAGTATACTACTTTTAGTATTTTCACTCAAAAATTTATTAAAAAGTGAATTTGATATAATATTAGAATCAATAAAAGCAAAATCATCTAAATATTCATAAATATTATTATCAATTGAAGAAAATAGATTACTAAAAAGAGAGTTTATAGTTTCAATTATAATATTGACAATTTCAGTTTGTTCCAAAGTACCTCCTAAATATAAACTAACCAATTAAAGAATTAATTGCAGAAAGGATTAAATCAATAGCTAAGATAAATCCATATGAAAATAAAGAACCTCTAATGACTTTCTTGGCTATACGCATTTTTTCTTCATCACCAAAGCTAAATTTCTTCATAAATACTCCAACACCTACTGCAACTGCAGCTGCGGGTGTTGATAATTTTAAAATCCAATCTTCTATATCTTCAAATGCATCACTTAGTTTTTTTACTATTTTAGGATCTGCTGCATTTACTGAATTACAACTTAGTAATAGTATTAAAATAAGAATAAATGTAAAAATTATATAAAAATAGTATTTTTTATTAATTTGATATTTTGATATATTTTTGTTATTTTCTAAATTTATTTTCTTTACCATTATTTTGAACCTCCTTTTTAAAATATGGAATCATTTGTAATTTACATGGTTTTATAATTTTATTTCCATCTGATAAAAATGCAAGACAGGAAAATGTTTCTAATTCTTGTGTAAAAAAATTATAATCATATGTGTAGTCAAACTGTGAATATGTATTTATACTTTCTGATAGATTAGAGTCTACAGATGTAAATTTTTTTACTAGATAATTATAATTGCTTTCTTTTGAATTTTCTGAGATTGTTTTAGATAATTTTTCTTTATCTTCTTTTCCTATTTGTTTTTGAGCATCTTCAATTGTATATATATCATCTGTTCTAAACCATAGTTTATTTACTAAGTTTTGTATAATTACATTTACAGAATATTGATTATTAATAGTATGTAATAATGATGTATAACTTTGAGTTGCTACTATATTTATACATTTAGCTTCTCTACTTTGAGCAAAGAATTCTGCATCTGAACTTGTAACATATTCTTGGTATTCATCTGATATAAAGACCATAGGCCTTATAACTTTGTTTGAAAGTTGTGCAATTACATCAGTTTGAAAGTCTAATTTTAGATATGCAGCAATTATTTTTGATAAATTTTTATATTTCCCTATATTTAAGTTTAATACTACAATTTTTCCTTTATTAATAGTTTCTTCAAACCCTAAAAAATTTTCTTTATATTTTGATGGACAAAATGTTTTTAAAACTTCATAATCAGATACAAAACAATTGGTAATTCTAGTAATTTCAGATTTTAGTAAGTTTAATGTTCTATCATCTAAGCTAAAGAAATCTTTTTCAAGAAAGTTTATAGAAGTTAATAAGTCATAGACTTGTTCTTCATTTAAAATTCCAGATAAGAATATATTTCTTGCTTCATTTAATTTTGAAGAATAATATGTTTTATCTGTAACTAATTTATGTAGTTCTTCAAATGTTACATAACCATGATTATATATTCTACAATAAGTGATTAAGCTTTCTATAACTTGTTCTGCTTTATCAATCCAATATGATTCTGTATTATTTGGTGAAAATAACAAAAGGATTGTTTTTAGCCTATTAGCTAAAATTGATGCTTTTAAGTTAGGCTTATTTAAAGGGTTATATGTGTATTTTCCATTTAGTTCTATCACTATTACATCATTTTCTCTATTACTATTTTTGGCGAATTCTTTTACTTTTTGATAGTAATTTCCTTTTACATCTAATATGAGAAAACCTAATTTTTCCTCTTTATTATTAGCCATATAATCTATAAGTTCTTTTGTAAAAGGATACATTGCAGATGCTGTTTTTCCTGTTCCTATTCCTCCTGTTATTAATATGTTTTGATAAAGGCTTTTTTCAGATAAGTAAATTAGTTTTTCTTCTTTATCTTTACCTATTGTTAAATGTAGTTTGGATAAATCTATATTGGGTAATTGTGAATTTTCTTTTTTGGAATTTAATATTTTATGAATGAATTTAGAATATAAATAGTTAGAGATTATTGATGTATTTAGAATTATAAGAATAATATACATGATTTTTGTATTTTGCCACATAATTTTATCTTCTAGTATGAAATCAAAGATTTTTAAATTGCTTTGTATATTAGGGATTTGTGAAAATATTATTGGTTTGAATAAAATTATTGAAAAAATTAAGATTAAAAGTATAGAAAAGCATATAAAAATAAATCTAATAATTATCATCCTTTCTGAGTTTTAATTTTAGTTTTATTCCTTGGGCTGAATGTGATAGCTTGAATTCTATAAATGTATAAGCCATATAAAGAAATAAAAGTAGATTTAGAATAAAAAATATGAAAAAAATATCAATTAGTGTAAAAATAAGAAACACTCCTTCCAACGATTACCAGTATATAATATTTTTTTAAAATTGTCTATACTTTTTTTAAAATTTATGTTAAAATATATGTTAGTTAAAACTAACATATAAGGAGGAGTATTATGAAATTTAGTAAAGATACTAAAATTGGAGAAATATTAGAAAAAGATCCAGATAAGGTAGATATATTAATACAAGCAGGAATGCATTGTATAGGTTGCCCTGCATCACAAGGTGAGACTCTTGAAGAGGCTTGCATGATTCATGGAATTGATGTTAATGATGTAGTTGAAGAGTTAAATAAAGAAAGTAACGAAGAAAAATAATTAAGCGATGGTTAGAAATAACCATCTTTTAAATTAGTACAAGGTATTAAAAACGTGAAGCAAGATTAAAAACAAGGTATCAAAAACGTGAAACGAAAGCTAAAACTAGGTATTAAAAACGTGAAACTCATTTGACTTATATAAAAATGTATAATATAATATTCTTGGAGGAAAGATAGATGGAAAGAAAAATTTACCAAGAATTAATAAAATGGAAAAACTTAAATATAGATAAGCCATTAATGGTAATAGGAGCAAGGCAAATAGGAAAAACATATATTATAAATGAATTTTGTAAAAAAGAATTTAAAGATTATGTGTATATAAATTTATTAGAAAACTCTGAAATTGTAAAAATATTTAATGAAAAGATAAATACATACGAAAAATTTCAAAGAATGAAGATATATTTAAATATTGATATTAATTTAGAAAATACAATAATATTTTTTGATGAAATTCAAGAGTCAGAAGAATTAATAGGTGCATTAAAATATTTCTGTGAAAGTGAACTACCTTTTAAAATAATATGTGCAGGAAGTTTATTAGGGGTTAAAGTAAAAAGAATGCATTCTTCTTTTCCAGTAGGAAAAGTAAAAATGCTTAATATGCATCCTATGGATTTTGAAGAATTTCTAATGGCAAATGGAAATTTAAGTCTTATAGAGGAAATAAAAAATTGTTATGAAACACTTAAGCCAATGGATCCAGTATTACATGATAAGGTTTTAGGATTATATAAACTTTATTTATGTGTTGGGGGTATGCCAGAGGCTGTTAAAAATTTAATTAAAAATGATAATGATATTTTAAAGTTTGATAAAAGCATAGTGGAGGATATATATCAATCATATTTAAATGACATGAATAAATATGTAGAAAATAAATATGAAGCAAGTAAAATAGAAAGTATATATAAATCAATACCATCACAATTGGGAAATCAAAGTAATAAATTTCAATATGGAAAGATATCATCAAATGCAAGGAAAAGAGATTATGAAACAGCTTTAAATTGGTTACTCTCTAGTACAATGGTGTATAAATGTCCTATACTTAATAAAGTGGAGATTCCTCCATTGGGATTTATTATAGATGACCATTTTAAGTTGTACTTAAGCGATGTCGGTATTTTATTAAGTATGTTAAATATAAAATATAATGATGTTATATTAGATAATTTACTACAATATAAAGGAATTATTGCAGAAAATTATGTTGCAACACAATTAATTGCAAATAAAAATCCACTAATATACTGGGAATCTGGAAATAAAGCAGAGGTAGATTTCATTTTGTATAATAATGATGGTATAATTCCTATTGAAGTTAAGGCAAATGATAATATATGGAGTCAAAGTTTAAATGTTTATATGAATAGATATAAACCTAAGTATGCAATAAGAGTTTCTAGTAAAAATTTTGGATATGCTAATAATATAAAGTCGATACCACTATATGCAGCTTTTTTGATAAAATAAAAAATAAAGCAGATTAATTTAATAAATAATAATTAATCTGCTTTTTATAATATTAAATGTTCCAACCACCATTGACTTGTATTACTTGACCAGTTATATAGCTGTTATTTGTTAAGAAAAGCACAGTATCTGCTACATCAGAAGGTTGACCTATTTTTTGTAATGGTATTTCAGATATTATATTATTTTTTTCTTCTAAAGATAAAAAATTGTTCATATCTGTGTCAATTATACCTGGAGCAATACTATTTACTCGTATATTAGATGGTCCAAGTTCTTTAGCTAGAGATTTTGTCATACAATCTAATCCTGCTTTACTAACAGAATAAGCCATCTCGCATGAAGCACCTATTATACCCCATATAGAACTTATATTTACTATATTTCCTTCTTTTTCTCTTATCATATATCTAGATATTTCTTTGGAAGTATAAAATGCAGAATATAAGTTATTCTTTAATATTTTATCAAAATCTTCTATACTTGTATCATTAATTGTACTTACTAAGTCTATACCTGCATTATTTACTAATAAATCTATTTTTTTAAATTTATTTATTGTAAATTCTACTAATTTTTTTACTTCTTCATAGTTTGAAACATCTGCTTTAATGGCATATATATTTTTGAATTCTTTTTCTATTATTTTAGCTTCTTTTTCAGATTTATTGTAATCTAATATAACAGTATATCCATTTAATGCTAATTTTGTCACAATCGCTTTTCCAATACCTCTAGCACCGCCTGTTACTATTGCAATCTTATTAGATATATTTTTCTCATTTTCTATCATAATTATATCTCCTAAAATATAAAAAATAAAAGCCAATAACAATAGCTTACCTAAAATTATCGACCTTTAATAATGGAGCCACTTGTCCGACTTGAACGGACGACCTACTGATTACAAGTCAGTTGCTCTACCAACTGAGCTAAAGTGGC
>CALXQA010000063.1 GCA_944390335.1 uncultured Clostridia bacterium | reverse complement strand
CCTATTTTCATTAATTGGTCTATTACTTTTGATACTGATTTTTCATTTCCTGGTATTGGATTTGCTGATATTATTACTAGGTCATTTCCTGTTATTGTTACTTTTTTATGTTCTCCATTTGCCATTCTAGTTAATGCTGACATTGTTTCTCCTTGGCTACCTGTTGTCATTATAACTAATTGTTCTTCTGTATAATTTTTTATTAAGTCTATATCTATAAATATATCGTCTGGTGCTTGTATATAGTTTAGTTCTCTTGCTGCTTCTATCATATTTATCATACTTCTTCCTGATACTGCTATTTTTCTTCCGAATTTTACTGCTGAGTTTACTATTTGCTGTACTCTATGTACATTTGATGCAAATGTTGCTACTACTATTCTTTTTTTACATCCTTCGAATAGTTTATCAAATACTGGTCCTATTGATTTTTCTGACATTGTATAGCCTTTTCTTTCTGAGTTTGTACTATCTGCAAGTAGAGCTAATACTCCTTTATTTCCTAGTTCTGCTAATCTTCCAAAGTCCATCACTTGTCCATCTATTGGTGTATAATCTACTTTAAAGTCTCCTGTATGTACTACAGTTCCAACTGGTGTATGTATAGCAAGCATTACTGCGTCTGGTATACTATGTGAACTTCTTATAAATTCTACTTTTATTTTTCCAAAGTTTACTGTTTCTCCTTGATTTACTACATTTAGTTTTACTGCTTCTTTTAAATGATGTTCTTCTAGTTTATGTTCTATTAATCTTGCTGTTAGCTTAGTTGCGAATATTGGCATATTTACTTGTTTTAATATATATGGTATTGCTCCTATATGGTCCTCATGTCCATGTGTTATAACCATTCCTTTTATTTTTTCTTTGTTTTTTATTAGATATGTTACATCTGGTATTACTAAGTCTACTCCTAACATATCATCTTCTGGGAATTCTAGTCCGCAATCTACTATTACTATTTCATCATCATATTCAAATATTGTGATGTTTTTTCCTATTTCGTCTAGTCCTCCTAATGCTATTATTTTTAAGTTGCTTTTTTTAAATGAAAATTCTAGTTTTTCTTTATTTGAATTTCTAGAATGTATTTTTTTATTATTTTCCATTTTTTCTCTTGAATAGTCATTTATACTATTATTAATATTTAAATTATTGTTATTATTTCTTACTTTTCTTGTTGTCCTTTCTGTATCTTTTCTTATTATTTTTTTATCGTTTTTTAAATTTTTCCTATAATTTTCTCTTTTATTATTTTCGTTTTTTTCTACTAGTTTATTAGTAGATATTTCCTTTGTGTTTTCTCTTCTCATAATTTTTTTATTCCTTCCTTTCTTCCTTAATTATATAAATTATACATTTCTTCTCTCTAATATATAATTATATAATTTATTAATTTATTTAAGATTTTTAGATATATTATTTATATTTCTTATATTTAATTTTAATTTAATTTTTACTTTTATTTCTATTTTTAATTTATTGCATTTGTTATATATTTTTATATAACTTTTCTTTTATTTTTTAGTTTTATTAATTTATAGTATTTTTATTATATTTTTTATATTTTAATTATATTTTTTATATTTTAATTATATTTTTTATACTTTACTTTAATTAATAAACGCACTAAATTTAACATGAATTATTTAATTAATTCATATTAGTTTATATTTTTATTTTCTCTTTATTTTATAATCTCTTTTACTTTTATATTTATGTATTTATTTTTTAATACATTTAAATTTATAATATAAAAAATACATAAAATAATGATAGCTTAAAAGTATAAACTACCTAATTATTAATTAATTTTACTTTCTCTCTTATCTCTTTAAACATATATAAATATAAATAAATCTCTTCTTTATCCTTATGGATAACCACTATTTATTATTATACATATGAATATTATTTTTGTCAAGTTGTCATAATTTTCTATATAAATATTTAAAAGCTTTATAATATTTATTTATATCATAAAGCTTTTCATTTTTTCTTTTTACTTCTTATTATTTTTTATTTAAATTAGTCCCTCTTTTTTTCTAATTACCATAGTAACTATCTATTAGCATTTGTTTTATTTCTGATACTAATGGTACTCTTGGGTTTGCTGATGTACATTGATCTTCAAATGCTCTATCTGCTAATATATCTACTTTTGCCATAAATTCTTTTTCATCTATTCCCGCTTCTTTAAATGATTTTGGTATTCCTACATCTTCTCTTAGTTTATTTACTTCTCTTATTAGTGATTCTATTCCTTCATCATCTGTATATGCTGGAAAGTTCATTCTTCTTGATATATCTGCATATTTGTGTTTTGCTATATAGTATTCATATTTTGGAAATGATACAAATTTTGTTGGGTTATCTACTCCGTTATATTTTATTACATATGGAAGAAGTATTGCATTTATTCTTCCATGTGGAAGATGGAATTCTGCTCCTATTTTATGTGCCATTGAATGACATACTCCTAAAAATGCATTTGTAAATGCCATTCCTGCTATTGTACTTGCGTTGTGCATTTTTTCTCTTGCATATTTATTATTTCCATCATTATAGCTATCTCTTAAATTCTTAAATACTAGTTCTGCTGCTTTTTCTGCTAATCCATCTGTATAATCTGATGCCATATTTGATACATATGCTTCTAGTGCATGTGTTAATACATCCATTCCTGTATCTGCTGTTACACTTTTTGGAAGTGACATTACTAAGTTTGTATCTATTATAGCAACATCTGGTGTAAGTTCATAATCTGCTAAAGGATATTTTTTATTTTTTTCTTTATCTGTTATAACTGCAAATGACGTTACTTCTGAACCTGTCCCTGATGTAGTTGGTATCGCTACCATTTTTGCTTTTATCCCTAGCTTTGGAAATTTATATGTTCTTTTTCTAATGTCCATGAATTTAAGTTTCATTCCTTCTATATCTGCATCTGGGTGTTCATAAAATAACCACATACCTTTAGCTGCATCTATTGGGCTTCCTCCACCAAGTGCTATTATTACATCTGGCTGAAAGTTATTCATCATTTCAACACCTTTTTTTATTGTTTCAAATGATGGGTCTGATTCTACTTCTGCAAATATTTGTGAGTGTACATATTTTTCTCTTTTTCTTAAATAGTACAAAACTTTATCTACATATCCTAATTTAACCATACCTTCATCTGTTACTATAAACGCTTTAGATATGTCTGGCATTTTTTCTAAATATCCAAGTGACCCTTCTTCAAAATATATTTTATTTGGAATTTTAAACCATTGCATATTTACTCTCCTTTTTGCTACTCTTTTTATATTTATTAAATTTACACTAGATACATTTGATGTAGTTGAATTTCCTCCAAATGTTCCACATCCAAGTGTAAGTGATGGCATATTTGTATTATATATGTCTCCTATTGCCCCATGAGTAGATGGTGAGTTTACTATTATTCTTCCTACTTTTACTCTTTTAGAAAATTCATTAATTATTTCTTTATTTTCTGAGTGAATTACTGCAGAGTGCCCCATTCCTCCAAATTCTATTAGCTTTTCTGCTAGATTTATTCCTTCTTCTGAGTCTTTTACAATATAATATGCTAGAACTGGACTTAATTTTTCTTTTGAGAATGGATATTCTATTCCTACTCCATTTTCTTTTAGTACTAATACTTTTGTTTCTTTTGGTACTTCTATATCTGCCATTTTAGCTATAGAGTATGGTGATTTTCCTACTACATAGCTATTTAATTTATCTTCTTCAAACATTTTTGTTCTTAGTCTATTTGTTTCATCTTCGTTTAAGAAATAGCAACCTGCTTTTCTCATTAATTCTTCAAATTCTTTATGTATTTCTTCATCTACTATTACGGATTGTTCTGATGCACATATCATTCCATTGTCAAATGATTTTGACATTACTAAATCATTTACTGATGTTTTTAATTTAGCTGATTTTTCTATATAGCATGGTACATTTCCAGGACCAACTCCTAGTGCTGGCTTACCACATGAATATGCTGCTTTTACCATACTTGTCCCACCAGTTGCTAATATTAAGTCTACATCTTTATGGTTCATAAGCATACTTGTTGCTGTTATTGATGGTTTTTCTATCCATAATATACAATCTTCTGGTGCACCTTCTTTTACTGCAGCATCTCTTAAAATTCTAGCTGCTTCTTTACTACAATTTTGTGCACTTGGATGGAATCCAAATATTATAACATTTCTTGTTTTTGCTGCTATTAGTGATTTAAACATTACTGTAGAAGTTGGGTTTGTTACTGGTGTTACGCCTGCAATAATTCCAACTGGTTCTGCTATTTCTTCATAGCCTTCTTCTTCATTTTCTTCTATTACTCCAACTGTTTTATCATATTTTATACTATGATAAATATATTCAGTTGCAAACATATTCTTAGTTATCTTATCTTCATATATTCCTCTATTTGTCTCTTCTACTGCCATTTTTGCAAGTTCCATATGGTGTTCTTCTCCTGCAATAGACATTGCTTTTATTATTCTATTTACATCTTCTTGCGATAATTTCATAAATTCTCTAGATGCTTTTTTTGCACGACTTACTAAGTCATCTATCATTAGTTTTATTTCATTTTTCTCTTCCTCTGTAATTTCTTTTCCCATTTTTCCTCCTGTTTTTTATTTAAACATATATTTTTATTTGCTCAATTATATAAATAAATATATAAAATTGCAATATTAATTTATATTAAGATTATCTATTAATCTCCACATTCCTTTTTCCTCTGGTAAATCTATAAATGTCATTTCTTCTTTTGTAGTTGGATGTACAATTGTAAGCTTGTATGCCCATAAGCATATATTATTTCCTGCTCCTCTTCCATGATATTTACTATCTCCATATATAGCATGCATTCTACTTGATAACTGCACTCTTATTTGATGATGTCTACCTGTATGTAAGTTTATTTTTAAAACTGATAAATTTTGCTCTTTATCATATTTTAATACTTCATAATCTAGAACTGCTTCTTTAGCATTTTTCTTATTTTCTCTTACCACATAGCTTGTATTTTTCTTTTCATCTTTCCACAGGTAATCTTTTAAAGTCTCTTTATCTTTTTCCATCTTACCATTACATATAACTAAGTATTCTTTCTTAAAAGTCTTATTTCTTACCTCTTCACTTAACCTTGATGCGGCTTTAGAAGTTTTAGCAAAAATCATTACTCCCCCAACAGGTCTATCCAATCTATGTACTAATCCTAAATAAACATTTCCTGGTTTTTTATACTTTTCTTTAAGATATCTTTTTATTATCATAAGCATATCTTCATCATCTGTTTTATCAGCTTGAGAAGGCACATTTACCATCTTTTCTACTACAATTATGTGATTATCTTCATATATTACTTTCATTTTTCCACCTTTTTTACAAATATTGTGCAAAACTAGCTATTTTTATACTTTTTCCCATCTACTATATATTCCACAAGGAAGTATTAGTTTTGAGTTTGTCATAGGTAACCCTATTTCTCCACACTCAAAATTACCTTTATATTTTTTATCCATATTTAGTCTTAAAATATTTTCTAAAACTTTACTTGATATACCAGTTGTATATGAATTTATTAAGAAAAATAAAGGGTTGTCTGATAATAGTTTCATACAAAGTTTTACTAATTCTTCAATATTATCCTCAAACTTCCATACTTCTCCATTTGTTCCTCTTCCATAAGAAGGCGGATCCATTATTATAGCATCATATTTATTATTTCTTCTTATTTCTCTATTTACAAACTTAATTACATCATCAACTAAAAATCTTACAGGTCTATCTTTAAGACCAGAAGAAGAAACATTTTCCTTTGCCCACTCACACATACCTTTTGAACTATCAACATGGCAAACAGATGCACCTGCTTTTAGACATGCTACAGTTGCACCTCCAGTATATGCAAATAAATTTAATACTTTTATTTCTCTTTTTTCTTTTCTTATTTTATCCATCATCCAGTCCCAGTTTACTGCTTGTTCTGGAAATATTCCTGTATGTTTAAATCCCATTGGCTTTATATTAAATGTTAACTCTTTATATTTTATTTGCCATGACTTTGGTACATTTTTTATATAACTCCAATTTCCACCACCACTGCTACTTCTAACATATCTAGCATTTGCCATTTTCCATTTATTTTCAAAGCTTTTACTTTTCCATACTATTTGTGGGTCTGGTCTAATTAATATGACATCTCCCCATCTTTCTAGTTTTTCACCATTTGCCATATCTATTATTTCATAATCTTTCCAGTCTTTTGCTACAATCATTATTAATTTTCCTTTCTATTTTTAGAGCATAGATAAAGTTTGAATAAATTTATATACTAAAGAAAATATCACTGCTTGTACAATAATTGCACATACAACTAATCCTATAATTATTTTCTTGCTCATAACATTCCTCCTAAATATATTTATATAATTTTATTACTATATAAATATATTCAGGAAATTTATTATTTATTACATAATTCATCTTTTATTTTTTGTGCTAATTCTTCATTAATTCCCTTAACTTCCATTATTTCTTTAATATCTGCCTCTTTTATTTTATCTACGCTTCCGAATTTTTTTAAAAGTAAGGCTTTTTTAGTTACACCTATTCCTTTTATATCATCTAATGCTGATTTACTCATTGACTTATCTCTTAAAAATTTATGATACCCTATTGCTGTCTCATGTACTGCATCTTGAAACTGTGTAATTAAATTAAATATATCATCTGATACTTCAATTACATTTCTATTTTCATCAATAAGTGCTCTTGTCCTATGCTTATCATTTTTTACCATTCCAAATACTCGTATATCAAGTTTTTTTCCTACTTCTTTTTCTACATTATTAATAGCATCTAATATTGCTCTTATTTGTGTAATTCCTCCATCTGCAAATATGACATCGGGAAGCTTGCCAAAACCGCTATCTTCTTTATCTATAGAATGTCTTAATCTTCTTGTTACAACTTCCTCCATACATTTTGGGTCGTCTTGCATATATACAGTTTTTATTCTAAATCTTCTAGATAAATTCTTTTTTATAACTCCATCTATCATAACACACATACCAGCTACCATATATGTTCCTGATATATTTGATATATCAAAGCACTCTATTTTTCTTGGTAACCTATCTAATTTTAAAGCTTCTTTCATATCAACTATTATATGCTGATTACTCTTTTGTTTATTTTTCAAAGTTATTTCTGCATTGTTTTCTGCCATTTCTACTAGCCTTAATTTTTCACCCTTTTGTGGCACTTTTATTTCAACTTTTCTTTCTGCCATTTGTGTAAGCCATATTTCTAGTAATTGTCTATCCTCAATATCTTCTTTTATCATAATTTTATTAGGAAAAAATTGCCTACCTACATAGTATTGTTTTATGAAGTCGGAAATAATTTCTTTATCATCCTCATCATTTAAACCTTTTAGGAAAAAGTTATCTCTTCCAACCATTTTACTATTTCTTACATAAAATATTTCTATACATATCTCATATTCATCTCTATATAAGCCTATTACATCTATATCATTTTCTGAAATATTAGATACTTTTTGTCTTTGCATAATACTTTCAACTGCATTTAGTTCATCTCTTAAATCAGCTGCTTTTTCATATTCCATATTTTTAGATGCTTCTATCATTTTTTCTTTTAATTCTTTTTTTACAGGCTCTATCTTTCCTTCAAGTATTGATATAATCTGGGATATTTGTTTATGATAATCTTCTTTAGTTATATATCCCATACATGGTGCTGAACATCTTTTTATATGATAGTTTAAGCATGCTCTATCTTTATATTTAAAGCTTTTACATTGTCTTATTTTAAATTTCGTTTTTATGAATTCACACATTTCTTTTGCAGCTCCAGAGTTTGGATATGGTCCAAAATATTTTGCTCCATCATTTAGTATTTTTCTTGTTATATACACATCTGGAAAGTCTGCTTTTACATTTATCTTAATATATGGATATGTTTTATCATCTTTTAGAAGTACATTAAATTTAGGCATATTCTTTTTTATAAGGTTACATTCTAATACTAATGCTTCTGCTTCATTATCACATACAATATATTCAAAGTGATCTATTAATGATACCATGTTTTGTATTCTCTTAGTCTTGTTATTTTTTCTGAAATATTGTGTAACTCTTCTTTTTAAAGAAATTGCCTTACCTACATATATTATTTTATCATTTTTATCATGCATTATATATACACCTGGTTTATTAGGTAATTTTTTTAGTTCTTCTTCTATATTAAACATATCTATATATTATTTCCTTTCTACAAAATTATATCATATCTGACATTTAAAGACAATAAAGTAATTCATAGAAA
>CALXQA010000062.1 GCA_944390335.1 uncultured Clostridia bacterium | reverse complement strand
TAGCAGAACTAAGAGAAAAAGCCATAATGGACGAAAAAGAGATATATAGTACAGGATATCATAAGGGAGAAAAATCCGGATATGGTAAAGGAAAAATAGATGGCGAAAAATTAGGATATAGTAAGGGTAGGTCAGATGGAGAACAATCAGGATATGATAAAGGACAAAAGAAAGAAAAAATAGAGATAGCAAAAATATTAAAAGAAAAAGGAATGAATAAAGAAGAAATAAGTGAAATAACTAAGCTTACAATAAAACAAATAGAAGAAATAAAATAACTGAAGACAGCTACCAATATTGGTAGCTGTTTTTAAACTTTAAGCTTCTTTATAATCTTTATTTCATCATAAAGTTTGTCAATTCTATCTTTTCTAACTACTAAAGCATGTTCATATTCTGAAAGTATTTGCTTGTAATTATCAAAATTCTCACCTTGCTGAAACAAAAGTTGCATTCCAGCCTTATAATAATCTTGTAAAGAAGCTTTTTTGGAAGAATTCATTTTCTTTTCATATTTTTGTACAGTATGTAATCTTTTAATTTGTTCTTCTATATAATTAACATAATTCATAACACAACTAATTTCATACAAAGTATCATCAATAACGACTTTAAATAAAGACCTTAAAGGCTTAGGGTTAATTTTACCTAATCGCTCATTTTGCTTAAGCTGATCAAGAGCCACAATATCATTACTAGGCATTGCATCTTGAATCAACTCTCTTAAAGTATTAGAAATATTAACGTGAGTAGTATATTGTCTTTTAGTAACAATAGCATCATATTCATCAGCAACACGGATAATTTGTGCAGAATAAGGTATATCAGGCTTTCTTAATCCTCTAGGATAACCTGTACCATTTAAAGCCTCATGATGATACCAAGGTCCATCAGAATAAGGTCTAAGAGATAAATCCTCCATACAATATTGATAACCAAGAGTAGTATGAGTCTTCATTATTTCATACTCTTCGTCAGTAAGTTTACCAGGTTTATTAGTTATTTCCTTAGGAATAAATAATTTACCAATATCATGAACATATCCAGCTAAAATACAATGAATAGTAAATTGACTTTTGCAATGCATGTATTCACATATTCTTCCAGTAAGATTAGCAACATTTTCACTATGTCTTTTAGTAAACATATCCAAACTATCCATAACAACCAAGTGATCTTTCAAAGAACTATCTAAGTCATGAATCTTTAAATTAGTAGGGCTGTAAAAATCATATTTTTCCTCTAACATTTATTTCTCCTTTGCATGTATAATAAATATATCATTTAATAAAGAAAATAACAATAAAAAAATGATAAAACAATATTAAATTTTAATGACAAAATCACAATTATATGTTAATATAATTAATGTTTATACGAGGAGATTAATGATGAAAAAAATATTAATACATTGTGCAATGGAAAAAGAAGCTGAAAAAATAGCAAAAAAAATGAAACTAGTAAAAATAGAAAATGCTAATAAAAAATATAAGACTATTGATACAATATATGAAAGGAAAACAGAAAATAATATAATAAATCTTGTAGTTACAGGAATAGGAAAGCAAAGAGCAGCAATAGGACTTACAGAATACCTTTCAAAAATAGAATATAAACCAGACTTAGCTATAAATATAGGGTATGCAGGAGCAAATAATATAAAAATTGGTACATTGGTATGCATATCAAACTCATTTAACTTAGAATGGGATATACCAGGAGAAGAAAAATATAGTCTAAAGAATGTAGGAAATCAAAAATTAATAAAAGTAGAAGGACTAGAATATATACCATGTTATTCAGCAGAAACATTTGTAACAAAAACAGACATAAAAGAAAAATGTATATTTGATATGGAACTACATTCTGCAGCATTAATTGCAGATATATATAAAATACCATTAATTTCAATAAAAAAAGTAACAGATAACTTAAGTATTGATAAATATTATGAGAGTATAAATACAAAAGAAATAATGGAATTAGAAAATGCAGTAGAATTAATAGAAAAATATATAATATAAAGGGGCATAGAATATGTACTTAAAAAGATTAGAAATGCAAGGATTTAAATCATTTGCAGATAGAACTATATTTGAATTTAAAAATGGAATAACAGCAGTAATAGGACCAAATGGATCAGGAAAAAGCAATATATCAGATGCAATCAGGTGGGTATTAGGAGAGCAAAGTATGAAATCTTTAAGAGGAGCAAAATCTGAAGATGTCATTTTTGCTGGAACAGAAAACAGAAAATCATTAGGATTTGCAGAAGTAAATATGGTAATAGACAATAGTGATGAAAGACTACCAATAGAATATAAAGAAGTAACAGTAACAAGAAAACTATATAGAACAGGAGAAACAGGATATTATATAAATAAAGTACCATGTAGACTTAAAGATATATTAGAACTATTTATGGATACAGGAATAGGAAAAGATGGATATTCAATAATAGGACAAGGAAAAATAGATGAAATATTAAGCAATAAATCAGAAGATAGAAGGCACATATTTGAAGAAGCAGCAGGAATTGTAAAATATAAAGTGAGAAAAGAAGAATCAGAAAAAAAACTAGAACAAACAAAAGTCAACCTTATAAGAATAAATGATATATTAGCAGAGATAGAAGCTAATTTAGAACCATTAAAAGAAAAAGCAGATAAAGCAAAAAAATTCTTAAACTTAAAAGAAGAACTAAAAAATATAGAAATAGGTTTATTTGTACAAAAAATAGAAAACTATAAAGAAAAACTAAAAGAATTATTAGAAAGCAAAGAAATCTTTGAAAATCAACAATTAGAAGAACAAAACAAACAAGATGAAATGCAAAAAATAAAAGAAAATTTAAAAATAGAAATAGAAAAACTATCTGAGACAATAGAAAAAATACAAGAACTTGGATATGAAAGTAAGAATAAAATAGAAAAAATAAACTCAGATATAAACATAAATAAAGAAAAAATATCAAATAACATAGAAAATATATCAAGAATAGAACAAGAAATAACATTAAGTATACAAAATATAGAAAATATGCAAGAAGAGAAAAAAGGAAGAATAGACAAAAAAGAAAGTTTGCAAAAAAATAAAGAAAAATTTTCTAAAGAATTAGAAGAAAAAGAACAAGAATTATCAAAAATAGTAGAAAAGCTTTCAAGTAAAGAATTGCAGATAGAAGAAAAGAAAAAAGTAGTAGAGACAAATAAAGAAGAAAAATATAAAATGCAAAATGAAATAACAGAGCAAGATGTAATATTTTCAAACCTAGAAAATAGGAAAAAACAATATGAAAAAGAATTATCAGAAACTATATCAGAATTAGATAAAAAAAGAACAGCAAAAAACGAATTTAATAATGGATTTTTAAAATTAGAAAAAGAGAAAATTCAAAAAGAAGAAGAAATAAAAAAAGAAAAACAAGAAAAAGAAAAAATAGAAGAAAAGATAAAAAAGTATGATGAAAAAATTATTATCCTAACAGATTCACAAAGGTTAAAACAAACAAAATGCACATTTTTAATAGAAACAGAAAGAGAAAAAGAGGGATATACAAAAACTGTTAAAGAAATTTTAAAAGCATGTGAAAAAGATGAAAAATTAAAAGAAGGAATATGCGGAGTACTTGCAAATATTATTTATACAGATGATAAGTATCAAACAGCAATAGAAATGGCATTAGGAGCAAGTATTCAAAATATAGTAACTAAAAAAGAAGAAGATGCAAAAAAAATGATAGAATATTTAAGAAAAAATAATTTAGGAAGAGCATCTTTTCTACCAATATCATCTGTTCATGGAAAGAAAATAGATAACATAAAAAAGATGGATGGATTTATAGGAATTGCATCTGATTTAGTAAAATACAGTAAAGAATATGAAGGAATTATTTTATCTTTATTAGGAAAAACAGTAATTGTAGACAATATGGAAAATGCAATAAAAATTGCAAAAGAAAATAAATATTTGTTTAGAATAGTAACACTAGATGGTGATATTATAAACCCATATGGAGCTATTTCAGGAGGTTCAGTTTCAAAAAAGACTGTAAATATACTTGGCAGAAATGAAGAAATAAAAAAATTAGAAAAAGAAATAAAAGACATACAAAAAGAAATAGAAACACTAGTAGAAGAAAAAGAAAAATTAAAAAATGAGAACAATTTAAAAACATTTGAAGAAAGTGTAGAAATATTAAAACAAATAGAAATAAACTATGCAACAGAAAAAGAAAAATTAGCACATTTAGAAAATGAAATATTAGAATTAGTAAAAAAGAAAGAACTATTAAATAAAGAAATACAAGAAATAGATGTAAAAAAGAAAGAAAGCATAAATAAAAAAGAAAAAATAAAAGAAGAAATAAGTAAAGTAGAAAAAGAAATAGAAGAACTAACTAAAGAAATAGAAGAATATGCTAAATTAAATAAAGATAATCAAAAATATATAGATGACTTAAACTTTGATATAACTAATTTAAAAATATCTGTATCATCATTTGATGAAAGTTCATTATCAATGCAAGAAATACTAGATAGAATAGAAAATAGTATAAATTTAGAACAAGAATCTGTAGATAATAAGAAAAAGCAGATTGAAAATATGAATATTCAAAATGAGAATTTAGAAAAAGATATAGAATCATTAAAAAAAGAAATAGAGAATATAAATAAAGAATTAGAAAATAAAGCAGAAAATGTAGAAAATAAAAAAAGAGAAAAAATAGATAAAACAGAAAAGCTAAATAGTATTGAAAAAGAAATAGAAAATAAATTTGAAATACTTCAAGAAATAAAAGAACAAATAGTAAAAGTAGATATGAAAAAAACATCAATAGAACAAGACATTACAGAAGTTACAAATAATCTTTGGGAAGAATATGAAATAACACCTAATAATGCTAAAGACTATCCAAAGCCAGAAAATATACAAACATCACAAAAAAAGGTAAATGAATTACATGAACAAATAAAAAATTTAGGAAGTGTAAATGTAGATAGTATTGAAGAATATAAAAATACAAAAGAAAGATATGAAAACATGTCAGAACAAAGATTAGATTTAGAAACAACAATGACAAAATTAAGAAATGTAATAAATGAAATGACAGGAACAATGAAAAAACAATTTAAAGAAAAATTTAAAGAAATAAATAAAAACTTTAATGAAGTATTTATTGAACTATTTGGTGGAGGAAAAGCTGAACTAGTATTAGAAGATGAAAATAATATCCTAGAAAGCGGTATAGATATTAAAGCACAACCAACAGGAAAAAAGCTTCAAAATATGATGCTATTATCTGGAGGAGAAAAAGCACTAACAGCAATAGCACTTCTATTTGCTATATTAAAAATAAATCCAGCACCATTTTGCATATTAGATGAAATAGAAGCGGCACTAGATGATGTAAATGTTTACAGATTTGCAGAATACTTAAAGAAATTTAGTATGACTACTCAGTTTTTAGTAATAACACATAGAAAAGGAACAATGGAAGCAGCAGATACAGTATATGGAGTAACAATGGAGGAAAATGGAATTAGTAAACTTTTATCTATAAAACTAAGCGAAGTAGATAAAATAGAAAGTATGAAATAAATAGTATACAGAAAAAGTAAAAATTAACTAGTAACATAAAAAAATAAAATAACATACTATATATCAAAATAGAAAGGAGATATATAGTATGTTAAGTTACATAATATCCGGTGGAAATAAACTAAGTGGTCGAATAAAAGCTTCAGGTTCAAAAAATGCGGCACTTCCAATAATTGCCTCTTGTATACTAAACCCAGAACCAGTCACACTATATAATATACCAGACATAGAAGACACAAAGATTACATTAGAGATATTAAAAATATTAGGTTGCAAAATTACTAGAAATAGTGATAAAATAATAATATGTAGTAAAGATATGCTAAAAACAGCAATACCAAAAGACCTAATGCATAAATTACGTTCAACAGTAGTTTTAGCAGGAGCAATAATAGGAAGATTTAAAAAAGCTACATTTTCCTATCCAGGAGGATGCAATATAGGAGCAAGACCAATTGACTTACACCTAGATTCATTTAAAAAATTAGGAATTACAATAGATGAAAAAGATGAATATATTCATTGTAAATGTAAAGAAATTGTAGGAAAAAGGATAAAATTAAAATTCCCAAGTGTAGGAGCAACAGAAAATATAATATTAGCATCAGTATATGCAAAAGGAGCAACGCATATAACAGGAGCGGCAAAAGAACCAGAAATAAAAGATCTAGCAAAATGCTTAAATAGTATGGGAGCAAAAATATATGGTGCAGGAACATCTGAAATAACAATATTTGGAGTAAAAAAACTACATAGTACATCATATAAAATAATGTCAGATAGAATAGAAACAGGAACACTACTTTGTGCGGTAGCATGTACAGGAGGAACAGTAACAGTAGAAAATGCAGATGCACAAAACTTATTAACCGTCCTATATTCATTAAAAGAGATGGGATGTAAGATAAGTATAAATAGAGATAAAATAAAACTAAAAGCACCAGAAAAGCTAAATCCAGTATCAGTAGAAACACAGCCATATCCAGGATTTCCAACTGATATGCAACCAATAATAGGAGCAATCCTTACAAAAGCAAAAGGAAAATCAATAGTTACAGAAAACATATTTGAAAATAGATTTAAATATTCAGAAGAACTAGTAAGAATGGGAGCAAAAATAAAACAAAAAGATAAAACATTAGAAATTATAGGTGTAGATAAAATGCATGGTGAAATAGTAATGAGTAAAGACTTAAGAGGAGGAGCAGCTTTAGTTATAGCAGGACTTATGTCAGAAGGAAAAACAACTGTAGAAAATATAGAATATATATTAAGAGGATATGAAAACTTAGACGAAAAATTAAGAATGCTAGGAGCAAATATAAAAAAAGAAAAGGTGGTATAAATGCCAAAAGTAAAAAAGAAAATGCCTAAAAATAAAGGAAAGGAAACTAAAGAAAAAATCTTTAATTTTGATGAAGAAGTAAAAACAAAACCTAAAAAAAGCACTAGAATAGTAACAAAAAAGAAAAATACTAAAAATCAAAATAACGAAGATTATTTCATAGGAACAAAAGAAACTCCTCCAATAAGTAAAAAAAGATTAGAGCAAATAAAAAAGCAGAAAATAAAAGAAAAAAAGAATAAAGATAAAGAACTAAAAAAAATAAAAAAGCAACAAGAAAAAAATAGAAAAAAAAGATTAAGAACAAATAAAAAAATAAAATTAACAGAAGCACAAATAAAGAAAAATAAAAGAATAAAATTTATAATAAAAGTAATTCTATTAATAATAGTAATTATAGGAATAATAATATTTTTAATGTTATCACCAGTATTTAATATAAAAAATATTATAGTAGAAGGAAATAGTAAAATAACATCTGAACAAATAATAAGTTTATCAAAAATACAAAAAGATGAAAATATGTTTAAGGTTTCAGATAAAGAAGTAAAATCAAAAATAAAAGAAAATCCATACATAAAATCAGTTCAAATAAAAAGAAATATACCTGATAAAATATCAATAATAGTACAAGAAAGAAATGTAGACTTTATGCTAGAATATGGAAGCTCATATGCATATATAGACAATCAAGGATATATTTTAGAAATATCGGTAGATAAAAAAGAAAATGTGCCAAAAATATCAGGATATACAACAAAAAATGAGGACATACTCCCAGGAAATAGGCTAAATGCAGAAGATTTAAAAAAATTAAATACAGTAATAAAAATAATTGCAGTAGCCAAAAGTAATGAAATAGATACATTAATAACAACAATAAATATGCAAGATGAAAACAATTATACTCTCTATATGGAAGGAGAGCAAAAATATGTTTATCTTGGAGATAAGACAAGCTTAGATACAAAAATGCTATATGTCAAAGTTATTTTAGAAAAAGAAAAAGAACATGCAGGAGAGATTTTTGTAAATATGGATTTAAACCAAAAAAATCCGTTTTTTAGAGAAAAAGTATAAAAAGATATTAATTAATATTAATATAAGGAGGAAAAATGAAAGAAAAAAAAGCATATATAGCTATTGCATTAGTATGCGTAGTATTAGCCTCAGCAATAACTTTACAAATAAGAACAATGAAAAATGAAAATTCAGAAGTAGCCCAATCATTTGCAAATAGTGAACTAAAAGATACACTTCTTGAATGGAAAGAAAAAGCAGATAAAGCAGAAGAAGACTTAGAAAAATCAGTAAGTCAGCTAGAAAAAATTAGACAAGATACAACAGCAAATGACAATACATCAAAAGAAAAACAAGAAGAATTAAAAAAATATAATATGATAACAGGACTTACAGACGTAGAAGGAAATGGAATAATACTTACAGTTTCAGATAGTAGTACATCAAATACAACAATGGATTTAAGCAATTTAATAGTACATGATACAGACTTAAGAAACTTAGTAAATGAATTAGCAAATGCAGGAGCAGAAGCAATATCAATAAATAATGAAAGAATAGTAAGTACTACATGTATAACATGCGCAGGAAATGTAATACAAATAAATGGAAACAAAGTAGGTTCCCCATTTGTAATAAAAGCAATAGGAAATCAAGAAAGCCTTTATGGTGCAATAACAAGAGCAGGAGGATATACATACTTATTAAAAACAAGGTCAATACAAGTAGAAACAAAAAAATCAGATAAAGTACAAATTCCTAAATTTACAGGGGCAATAACACAAAACTATGTAGAAACAAAAAAGTAAAGAGGTGAAAAAATTTGGATAAAAGCAAAAAGA
>CALXQA010000061.1 GCA_944390335.1 uncultured Clostridia bacterium | reverse complement strand
AATTTTCACTTTTGTTCTTCCTATACATATTGAAAAAAATAAGTTTCATAGATATAATAATTAAGTAAGAATTAATTTGACTATGATATAAAAAAATGATATACTAAAAAAGTCGTACAATATAAGTAATAAAGAGGTAAATATGAAAGTAAGAAATGCAGTAAAATATGTGTTAATTATAATAATTCTTGTATTAAGTTTTAATATGAATATAGTACAAGCATCAAATACAGGAAAAAACGAATTAAGTGAAGAAGAAATAAAAGAAAAAGAAGATAAAGCTAATAAAAATCTTAGCTATCTTAGAGTAGAAGAATATGAAATATATCCAGAATTTAATAAAAATACATTAAACTATGATTTGATTATTCCAGAAGATGTAACTAAAGTAGATGTAGATACAGAGCCTGAGATGGAAGGAGCTGTTGTAAGAATATCTGGTAATACTAAATTAACCAAAAGTGATAGTACAATAAATATTATAGTTACTGCTATTAATGGGACAAGTAAAACATATAAAATAAATGTAATAAAAGAACCAGAAGTAAATTTAAAATTAGAATCACTAGAAATTGAAGGCTTAAATTTAAATCCTGTATTTAATGAAGATACATTTTATTATACCTCATCAATAGAGGATACTGAATTAACAGATTTAAATGTAATAGCTAAATCTAATAATGAGAGTGCTAATATAGAAATAATAGGTAATAAAAATATTGTAGATGGTGAAAATAATATAAATATTATACTTACAGATGATGATGAAACAACTATATATCAAGTTCTAGTAGATGTAGATAAATTAGGAGAAAAAGAAAAAGAAGCGGATAATGTAATAACAAGAATAAGAAATATAATGAAATATGCAACAATTGGGATAGCAAGTTTAATTGGATTAATAATATTACTTATAATAATTACTGTAATTGTGAAAAAAGTAAAGAAAAATAAAAATGAAGATTATGAAGAAGATTTTGAAGTAAAAGATAAGAAAAATAGAGGAAAACATCGTAAATAATATGAAAAACGAAAATTACAGGTAAATTACAAAGGAGGAAAGTTATGATAAAAAAAGTAGCAATACTTGCAAATGGAGGAGATGTAGCAGGTCTAAACCCTGTTATAAGAGCAATTAAAAAAACAGCAGAGCAAAATAATATAGAATGTTATGGATATATTGATGGATATAAGGGACTTTTAGAAAATAAATATATTAGATTAGATGGAAATCAAATAGCATCTGGAATACTTCCAAAAGGAGGAAGTATAATTGGTTCATCAACTAATACAATAGTATTTAACTATAAAGTAGAAAATCCAGATGGAACAGTAGAATACAAAGACTTATCAGATTTGTGTATACAAAATTTTAAAAATGCAGGTTTTGACTGCTTATTTACACTTGGAGGAGATAGCACACAAAAATCAGCAAGAGACTTCTTTGTAAGAGGATTAAATGTAATAGGAGTTCCTAAAACTATAGATAATGATGTAGCATGTACAGAAATTACATTTGGATATAATACAGCAGTATCAGTTGCAACAGAAGCATTAGATAGACTTCATACAACAGCAGAAACACATCATAGAATAATGTGCCTAGAAGTAATGGGAAGGTTTGCTGGGTGGATTGCACTAGAATCAGCAATAGCAGGAGGAGCAGATGTAGCTTTAATACCAGAAATTCCATATGATATCAATAAAGCAGCAGAAGCTATAAAAAGAAGAATTGCAGTAGGAAAACAATTTAGTATAGTTGTAGTATCAGAAGGAGCTATTCCTAAAGATGGTGAAGCATCAACATATAAAGCTAATATAGATAATGGAACTGGAATTAGCATAAAATTTGCAGGAGCAGGAGAGAAAGTTGCAAAAGAACTACAAGAACTAACAGGATTAGAAGCAAGATGTACAACATTAGGATATATGCAAAGAGGAGGAACACCATCAGCTTATGATAGAGTATTATCTACAAAATATGGAGCAAAAGCAATGGAGCTTGCAATGCAAGGAAAATTTGGAGTATTAACAGTAGTAAAAAATGGAAAACTAGACTATGTAGATTTAGAAGATGTAGTAGGAGAAAATAAAAAAATAGGAGCAGTAGCAGGAGGCACAAAAGAAAGTAATGTAAGGCTAGTAACTAAAGACTCAGAATTACTAAAGACAGCAAGAAGTATAGGAATATGTTTAGGAGATTAGTTATGATAGATTTAAAAAAAGAAATAGCAAAAAGTATTGCAAAACTAGAAAATATAGAAATAGAAAAAATAGAAGAATACATGGAAGTACCAAAGGAAAAAAACAATGGAGATTATTCACTTCCATGTTTTAAACTTGCAAAAGAATTAAAAAAATCACCAGTAAGTATTGCAGATGAAATAAAAAATAGAATTAATATTAGCAGTGATATAGTAGAAAAAATAGAAGCGGTAAATGGATATTTAAACTTTTATGTAAATAGCAATATATTAATAAAAGAAGTAATAGAAGAATTTAATAAAGAAAAAGAAAACTTTGGAAATCAAGATATAGGAAAAGGAAAAAATGTAATAGTAGAATATTCATCACCAAATATTGCAAAACCATTCCACATAGGGCACTTAAGAACAACATTAATAGGAAGAGCGTTGTATAATATATATAAAACATTAGGATTTAATACAATAGGAATAAATCACTTAGGAGACTATGGAACACAGTTTGGAAAAATGATAGAAGGATATAAAAGATGGGGAAATGAATATGACCTATCTACCAACCCTATTGAAAAATTAGAGCAAATGTATGTAAGAATAAATACATTATGCAAAGAAGACGAAAGTGTTTTAGAGCAGGCAAGGGAAAATTTTAGGCTACTTGAAAATGGAGACAAATATTGTGGTGATATTTGGGAAAAGTTTAAAGAGTTAAGTTTAAAAGAATTTGACAAAATATATGAAATTTTAAATATAAAATTTGATGTAGTAGAAGGAGAAGCTTTTTTTGCAAAAAGAGCAGATGAAGTAATAAAAGCTTTAGAAAAATCAGGAAAACTTCAAAAATCTAATGGAGCAGAAATAGTAGACTTAACAGAAGATGGAATAAATACTCCATGTATAATCAGAAAATCAAATGGATCAACAATATATGCAAGTAGAGATTTAGCAACAATTATATATAGAGCAAAAACATACAATTATGATAAAAATATATATGTAGTAGGAAATGAGCAAAAATTATATTTTGAACAAATATTTAAAGTAGCAAAATACTTAGGACTAGAACAAAAATATGTAGAAGGATTAGAACATGTATGGTATGGAATGGTAAGACTTACAACAGGAAGAATGTCAACAAGAGAAGGAAATGTTATAAAAGTAAAAGAACTATTAGATGAATCAATATCAAGAGTAAAAGACATAATGAAAGAAAGAGATATAGAAAATAAAGAAGAAGTAGCAAAAAAAGTAGGAATAGGAGCAGTTATATTTAACGATTTATTTGGAAATAGAATAAAAGATGAAGTATTTGATTGGAATGAAGTATTAAACTTTAATGGGGAAACTGGACCATACTGCCAATATATAACAGTAAGATGCAAAAGTGTGTTAGAAAAAGCAAAATATTTACCAGAAATAAACACAGTAAAATATGAATATTTAAAAGATGCAGAAGCAATAAACGTAATAAAGACAATATCAAACTTCAAAGAAACATTAGTAAGAGCAATGCAAAAAAATGAGCCATCAATACTTACAAAATACATTGTAGAACTAGCAGAAAACTACAGTAATTTCTATAATAATAATCAAATAATATGTGAAGATAAAGAAATACAAAACTCAAGACTATACTTAACATATATGACAAAAATAGTACTAGAAAAAGCATTAAACATATTAGGAATAGAAGTTCCAGATAAAATGTAATATGCAAAAATAAAAAATGAAAAAATAGGAGATATAAATAAAAATGGAAAAAAAGATAAAAGTCTTATTTATATCAAGTATGGGTGGACATTTAAGTGAACTGAAAATGTTAGACTTTAAAAAATATGACTATTCTATAGTAACAGAAAAAACCGATGCAGATAAAGACTTAAAAGATAAATATCCAGGAAGAGTATATTATTTACTATATGGAACAAGGAAAACACCAATAAGATATTTCTTTATACTACTATTTAACTTTTTTAAAAGCCTATATTTATATATTAAATTACACCCTAAAGTAATAGTAACAACAGGAACACATACAGCAGTTCCAATGTGCTATATTGCAAAACTATTTAGAAGTAAAGTAATATGGATAGAAACATTTGCAAATAGAAACACCAAAACACTTGCAGGACGATTAGTATATCCAATAGCAGACACATTTGTAGTACAATGGGAAGAAATGAAAAAACTATATCCAAAAGCAGTATATTGGGGGTGGATATATTGATATTTGTAACACTTGGAACACAGGATAAGCAATTTAAAAGGCTTTTAGATGCAGTAGAAAATATAAATGTAGATGAAAAAATAATAGCACAAGTCGGAAGTACTGAATATAAATCAAAAAAAATGGAAGTGCATAAATTTTTATCACAACAAGAATTTGAAAAATATATGAAAGAAGCAAGAATAGTAATAACACATGCAGGGGTAGGAACAATAATATATGGACTTAATTTAGGAAAGAAAATGATAGTATGTGCAAGAAGAAAAGAATATAAAGAACATGTAAATGACCATCAAATGCAAATATTAGAAACATTTTCAAAAGAAGGATATATAATTCCACTAGAAGACTTTTCAAAGTTAGAAGAAAGAATAAAAGAAGCAGAAAAATTTAAACCTAAAAAATTTAAAAGCAATAATAAAAACTTTGTAGAACAATTAGATAAAGAAATTATAAAACTAACAAAAACTAAGGAGTAAAATGAACCAGAAAAGACAATTAATGAAAAATACCATAATAATAGCAATAGGTAAATTAAGTACGCAAATAATATCATATGTACTATTACCACTATATACATCAAAGTTATCACCAGCAGAATATGGTACATATGACTTTATATGCACACTTTCTCTGTTTTTGTGTCCAATAATAACACTTCTTATGGAAGAATCAATGTTTAGGTATCTTATAGATGCCAAAAACAAGTTAGAAAGAAAACAAATAATCAGCCAAACAATTATATACACATTTATTGGTACATTAGCATTTACAATAATAGCAATACTGATTATGGCATTTTGTACAAACTATTCTCCAAAATATATAGCAGCAATTATTTTATTTGTAATATCAAATATATTAATAGGACTAAGTAATGCACTATCAAGAGGATTAGGAAAGATAAAATTATACTCTGTATCAAACTTTATACTAGGAATTACAACAATAATACTAAATATAGTATTCATACTTTGGATACATGCAGGAGCAGAAGGACTTTTATGGGCCAATACAATCGCTAACTCATTTACAGCAATAGTAATACTTGCAATATTAAAATTACCAATGTATATAGGTAAGCCAAATAAAGAACTAATGAAAGACATGATAAAATATTCTATACCACTTGTACCTAACAGTATATCATGGAATATCATAAATATGTCAAATAGATTAATACTAACAAATATGGTAAGTTCAGCAGCAAATGGAATATATGCAATGGCAAATAAATTTCCAAATATAATAAGTGTAGTATATGGATATTTTTATACAGCATGGAAAGAATCAGCAGCAAAAATTGTAAAAGAAGAAAACAAAAATGAATACTATAACAGTATTTATCATGATGCAAAAAGATTCTTGTATGCAGTAACAATATGCTTAATAGCAGCAATGCCATTTGCATTTCCAATATTCATAAATTCAAGCTATGAAGAAGCATATATATATATACCAATAATAATGATAGCAACATATTACTCAAACTTATCAAGCTTTTATGGAGGAATATTTTCAGCATATAAAGATACCAAAATAATGGGAACAACAACAATAGTTGCAGCAGTATTAAACTTAGTAATAGTATTTTTATTTGTAACAAACTTTGAAATATATGCAGCATGTTTTGCAACACTAATTGCAAACTTAATTGTATATTTTTATAGAAAAAAGAAATTAAGAAAATATTTAAAATTAAGAGAATTAAAATGGCAAGGACCACTTTTATTCTTAGCAATAATATGTTTAGCATATTATGCAAAATATATACCAGGAATAGCACAAAATCAAATATTAATCTGGACTATAAATATATTTTCACTAGTTATAGCAGTACTTTATAGTCTAGCAAATAATTATAAATTTATAAAAGGAATATTAGGAGCAGTAAAGGGAAGAATAAATAGAAAATAGAGAGGAATTAAAATATGGACAAAAAACTGGTAAAAGAAGAAGATGCAAAAATACAAAAAAATGAAACAGACAAAAAAGAAAAGAAAAGCAGAGAAAAAAAGAAAAAAAAGCAATTCACCATATTTGGATATGACATGTGGAGAATAACTCAGTACTTCATAATTTATAGTATTGTAGGGTGCATAATAGAAACCTTGTATGGACTATTAACAAAAGGAGTAATAGAAAGCAGACAAAGTATGCTATATATTCCATTTTGTGCTATATATGGAGTTGGTGCTATATTATTACTTTGTGTGCCAAAAGCAGCAAAAAAGAATAATTGGACACTATTTATAACTGGATTTATAATAGGATCACTTTTAGAATATGTAGTAAGCTGGGTAGGAGAATGTATTTTTCATATAAAATGGTGGGACTATTCAGAATTTCCACTAAATATAAATGGAAGAATTTGTGTCATATTTTCAATATTCTGGGGAATTTTGACAATTATACTTCATAAAGTAATAAATCCGGCTGTAGATAAAATAATAGAAAAAATACCAGTAAAAGTTATGCACATATCAACAGTTATAATAATAATATTTATAATAATAGACTTCTTTGTAAGCAGTTTTGCATTAAAAATGTTCTCGACAAGACTAATATATAATTATGATTTAAAAGTACAAGGTGCAGAAGACTATTATGAAGAATACTTAAATATGTATCAAAATAATGAAAATTTAAGAGAATTTGTAGATAAATGTTTTTCAGATGAAATAATGCTAAAAACATTTCCAAATATAAAATTTACATTACAAAATGGAAATATTTTATGGGTGAAAGATATCTTAATAGATATAAAACCATATTATATAAAAATATTTTAAAAATTAGGAGGAAAACTATGAAATACTTTGGAACAGATGGAATTAGAAGAATAGCAAATACAGAACTTACACCAGAACTTGTATATAAAGTAGCAAAAGCAGGAGCATATGTACTTGCTAAACATTCTAATCATGCACCTACAATTTTAATAGGAAGGGATACAAGACTTTCAGGAACATTAATAGAAAGTGCTATGACTGCAGGTTTTTTAAGTTATGGAGCAAATGTAAAACTATTAGGAGTATTACCAACTCCAGGAGTAGCATATTTGACAAAAAAATTAAAGGCAGATGCAAGTGTAGTAATATCAGCATCACATAATACATATGACTTTAATGGAATTAAATACTTTAGTAATAAAGGCATGAAAATACCAGATAGTATAGAAGAAGAAATAGAAGAAATATTAGAATCAGGAGATTTAGAAAAACTAACAGCAGAAAGCAATAAAATAGGAGTATCAGAAGTAAGAGAAGATTTACTAGACGAATATTTATATTTCTTTAGAAAAAACTTTGAAGATGAATTTGAAAACTTATATAATGATGATTTTGTAGTAGCTATAGATACAGCAAATGGTGCCACATCAGTAATAGCAGATAAAGTATATACAGCACTTGGAATAAAACATTATATAATAAATAATACACCAAATGGTATAAATATAAATGAAAATTGTGGCTCTACACACTTAGATATGTTAAAGAAATTTGTAACATCAAATAAATGTGACTTAGGAATAGCATATGATGGTGATGGAGATAGATGCCTAGCAGTAGATGAAAACGGAAATGAAATAGATGGTGATATTATAACGGCAATAATATCAAATGCACTAAAAAAAGAAAATAAGCTTGCAAAAAATAGCTTAGTTGCAACTGTTATGAGTAATCTTGGAATGAGAAAATATGCCAAGGACAATGGAATTCATTTAGAACAAACAAAAGTTGGAGATAGATATGTGCTAGAAAACATGCTAGAAAATGGATATAACTTAGGAGGAGAACAGTCAGGACATATCATATTCTTAGACTATAATCCAACAGGAGACGGAATATTAACATCACTTATGTTATTAAGAGTTATGCTAAAAGAAAAGAAAAAGCTATCAGATTTAGCAAAAATAATAAAAATATATCCACAAGTACTAATAAATGCAAAAGTATCAAATGAAAAGAAAGATGATTTCAAAAAAGATAAAGAAATAGTGGAAAAAATAGAAAACTTAGAAAAAGAATTTGAAGGAAATGGTAGAGTTTTAATAAGAGCCTCAGGAACAGAGCCACTAGTAAGAGTAATGATAGAAGGAGAAAATATAGAAGATATAACAAAAAAAGCACAAGAAATGGCAGACTTAATAACAAAAAAACTAAGCTAAAAATTATGTAATCAAAATGTAATACAAACTTAACAGAATAGACATTGAAAAAAATGTCAAAATAGTATAATATAAAAATAAATCAAAACAAAGGAGGAAATAGCTATGCCAATAATTGATTTTACAAACCCAATATATGTTGTTGTAGCACTTGTATTAGTTTTATTATGTATATTTTTAGCAAAACAATATAAGAAAAACACAATACCATGTATAGTACTTTTAGTATTCTTAGCAATACTAGTTGGACACACAATAGAATTATCAGCATTAGAAAATGCAGATGTTTCAACATATGCAGTATCTATAGCAGTAGATGAAATATTTATATTTATTTCATTCTTAACATTCTTATGGCTAGATAGAATACAAGTAGAAGAAAGTAAGAAGAAAAAATCAAACAAAAAGTCTAAAAAAGATGATGAAACAGTAATTGAAAAAGATGGCTTAGATGTACTTTGGAAAAAAGTATAATGAAAATTATATAAAAATTTTCGAAAATTTTAAAATCAATTTCCATTAA
>CALXQA010000060.1 GCA_944390335.1 uncultured Clostridia bacterium | reverse complement strand
AAAAAATAAATATATTAAAGAATAAATTTATTAACATACAAAGTATAATTCCAATAGTAGTAGGTAATATAAATGAAACTATAGCCCATTTTAAACTTTTTGTTTCTCTTTTTATAGTAAGAAGAGTTGTGCCACAAGGAAAATGTAGTAAAGAGAAAATCATGACGTTTATTGCTGTTACAATTGTCCAACCATGTGTAGATAATATTTCAAAAATGCTATGTATATTTTCTAAATCTATTAAACTTCCAGCTTGTGTATAACACATAAGTATGATAGGAAGTACTATTTCATTTGCAGGAAGTCCAAGTAAAAATGAAGTTAGAATATATCCATCTAGCCCCATTAATTTAGCAAAAGGATCAAAGAAGTTTGCTATATATGTAAGTAGGCTTATATCTGATATTTGTATATTTGCAAGTATCCATATTATTATACCAGCAGGTATAGCTACACTTAAAGCTCTTCCTAATACAAATAAAGTTCTATCTATTAATGAATGTACTAGTATTTTGCCTATCTGAGGTTTTCTATAAGGTGGAAGTTCTAATATAGTACAATCAGGTTTACCTTTTAATATGGTTTTAGAAAGTATATATGAAACTAAAAATGTAAAAGCAATTCCAATGCATATTACTATAAATACTATTAAAGTGGAGATAAGGCTAGATTTAAGACTTTCACCATAGTAAATAGCACCACTGAAAAATATGGTAGCAATAGTAATCAAAAAAGGAAATCTACCATTACAAGGTACAAAGCTATTAGTTAAGATAGCAATTAATCTTTCTCTTGGAGAACTTATTATTCTACAACCAATAATACCAGCAGCATTACAGCCAAAACCCATACACATTGTAAGAGCCTGTTTGCCAGAAGAACAGCATTTTTTAAAACATTTGTCTAAATTAAATGCTATTCTAGGTAAATAGCCTAAATCTTCTAAAAGAGTAAATAGAGGAAAAAATATAGCCATTGGTGGTAACATTACTGATACTATCCAAGTTACAGTTTTATATACTCCATCTAATAATAAAGAAGTTAACCATGTAGGACTGTTTATAAATTCTAGAAAAGACTTAAAATATGGCTCTATACTATTAAAAAGATTAGATAATAATTCAGATGGATAGTTTGCTCCAACTATTGTTATCCAAAATATTAAGCAAAAAAATAATATCATTATAGGGATACCAAATTTTTTAGATGTTAATATTTTATCAATTTTTTTATCTTTTTCATTATAATCTGTTTTTTCAATCTTGCAAACTTCATTTGAAATATTATGAGCCTTTTTAAATATATTTTCTAAATACTCTTCATCATTACCAGTATAATCTATAGATTCAGGTATAAAACTTATAGTTTGATTACATACATTAGATAAAGTTTGCATAAGATTTTCTAAAGTCTTTTTCTTTCTTGCAATTGTACCTACTACGGGAACACCAAGCAAGCTAGAAAGTTTTTCTAAGTTTATTTTAATTCCCTTTTTTTCAGCTTCATCTAATAAATTAACACAAACAACTATATTATCTGTTAAATTCATTATTTGAAATACAAGATTAAGATTTCTTTCTAAGCAGGTAGCATCTAAAATAATTAATGTAACATCAGCTTTACCAGAACTTATATAATCTCTTGCAATTTTTTCTTCTTCTGAATCAGCCATAAGAGAATATGTTCCAGGTATATCTACCAATAAGTAATTAATACCTTTATACTTACATATACCAGCAGCATTTTCAACTGTTTTTCCAGTCCAATTTCCAGTATGCTGGTGAAGTCCTGTAAGTCCATTAAATATAGTGGATTTACCAACATTAGGATTTCCAGCTATTGCAATAGTATATTCATAATCTGAAAAATTCTCTTTTTTATTTGATAACTTTTTTCCAGTAGAAGTCTTTGATAATCCCATATATACCTCCTATGATAAATCCTATGAATATGGTTTGTACAAATAGAACATAAAAACGAATATTTAATGTTAAAATTTAGGTATAAAAAATTTTTAAAAAATATTTAAAAAACTATTGACAATTAAAAATAAAAATAGTAAAATTAAAATCGAACAGAAGTTCAAAGAACAAATAACCAAACAACCCCTAAATTAAATCTTGAAGGAGGACTAGTATGAAAGAGATAAAATATGAAAACAAAACAATAGCATATACAGTAAATAAGGCAAAAGTAAAGAATTTTTATATATCTATACAAAATGGTGAAGTAGTAATAAAAGCACCATGGTATGTTACTAGTTCTCAGATTCAGGATGTAGTTGAAAGTAAAAGAAAATGGATAATGGAGAAATTAGAAGAATATCAAAAATCACCTAGAAAAGCAAAAGAATATTTAGATGGAGAAAAATTTCAAATATTAGGTGAAGAATATTCATTAAACATATATTATAAAGATATAAATAATGCAATACTTAATGTAGAAAATGGTAAAATAGTTATAATATTACCACTTAGATATGCAGAAGAAGATAACACAGAGCAAATAAAGAAAATGATAGATAAAATGTACTATATGGTAGCAGAAAGAGAAGTAGAAGCAGCTATGGAAAAAACAAGAAAGATGGTTGGTTTAGCACCAGAAGAATATAGAATTAAGAAAACAAAATCTGTATGGGGAAGCTGTTCTTCAAATAGAAAAATAACAATTAACCAAAATCTTATGATGTATAGTAGAAAAGCAGTAGAATATGTAGTATTACATGAAGTATGTCACTTAAAATATATGAACCATTCTAAAAAATTTTGGGAAATGGTTGAAAAATATATGCCAGATTATAAAGAAGCAGAAAATGAACTAAAAAAATAAAATGTTAAAACGAAATAAAGATATTATATATAAATTAAATGTATATTAATTATATAAAAAATATAATATCTTTATTTTAATATCTTTCTATATATTAGTATCAACAAGAATTTTACTAGAATCATCTTGTCTTATAGCAATAATATTACCTCTAAACTCAAAAGCAGTAGGGTCACCAAAAGGGCTAGAAAAAATAGGAGTAATAGTTGTACCAATAAGAAGTCCTAAATCATTAAGTCTTCTAGTAATTGTTTTATTACAAGATATATTTTTTACAATTCCAGATTGTTTTAAATTTAATTTATCTAAACTAATAATCATAAAATTAACCTTCCTATATATTTATTTTATGCAATAATTGACATATGAGTTATTATGTTTTAAAATTTAAAAGAAATATATGAAAGAGAGGAATATAATATGGATAAAGTAAGAGGATTTGAAATAGCAAAAGGATGGGAGGATAAAAATATACATCTTCCTAGAAGGTCAACTACATATTCTGCTGGATACGACTTTGAAGCAGCAGAAGACATTATTATTCCAAGTTTTAAGCCTGGAATGGCACCAACTCTTATAAAAACAGGAATAAAAGCATATATGCAAGATGATGAAATGCTATGTTTATATAATAGAAGTTCTAATCCAAAGAAAAAAGGAATAGTTTTAGCAAATAGTGTAGGAATAATAGATAAAGACTATTATGGAAATGAAGAAAATGATGGACATATAATGTTTGCAGTTTGGAATTTTAAAGATGAAGATATTAAAGTAGAAAAAGGAGAAAGAATAGGACAAGGAATATTCCAAAAATACTTAGTAACAGATGATGATGCAAGTACAGCTAAATCAAGCATAAGAGGTGGAGGATTCGGGTCTACAAATAAATAAAAATTAAATAAATAAGTAATAAATTAATAAAGAAATATAAAAAATAGAAAAAAATATAGGAAATAAAAAAGTAGCATAATATGAGATATATTAATTAATTATGCTACTTTATATTATCCAATATGTAGTGGAGGAAAAAATGAAATTAATGATAGTTTCAGACATACATGGGTCTGGATATTATGCAGATAAAATTAAAGAAATAGTAGAAAAAGAAAAACCAGAAAAATTAATTCTACTTGGTGATATATATTATCACGGTCCAAGAAATGACTTAACACAAGAGTATAATCCAATGCATGTAGCAGAAATACTTAATTCAATGAAAGAAATTATTTTGTGTATTAAAGGAAATTGTGATGCAGAAGTAGATGAAATGATATCAGATTTTAAATTTAATGATGAATTAGAAATGTGTATAGATAATATGGTATTTATGTTCACACATGGACATAAATATAATATGGATAATTTACCTAAGAAAAATATAGATGTATTGGTATATGGACACTTTCATACAGGATTTATAAAAAAAGAAAATGGAATATACTTTTTAAATCCTGGTTCAATATCTTTGCCAAAAGAAAATACAAAACATAGTTATATGATATTAGAAAATGGAATAATTTACTTAAAAGATGTAAATGGGGAAGTTATAGAAAAGAGAGTTTTGGGGTAAACTAATATAAGATATTAAAAATATAATTAATAGGAGTATTAGAATAAATATGAAAATAATATTATATAATGCTAATATAATTACTATGAAAGATAAATCTATAAAGCAAGCTGTATGCTATGAATCAGGTAAAATATTAAAAGTAGGTAATAATGAAGAAATACTTAATCTAAAAGATAATAAAACAAATGTAATTGATATGAAAGGAAATACAATACTTCCTGGATTTATAGATCCACATAGTCATTTTACAGCTGTAGCTAATGGTATGTTACAAGTAGATTTAGAAAACTGCAGAAATTTTAAAGAAATCGAGAAAAAAATAAAAGAATATATAAAAGAAAATAATATAAAAAATGGAGAATGGGTTATAGCTAAAGGATATGATAATAATGTATTAGAAGAATTAGAACATCCAAAGCTAGATTTTTTAGATACATTTACAAAAGATTATCCGGTTGTACTTCAGCATAAATCAGGACATGTAGGAGTATTTAATTCTAAAGCTTTAAAAATATTAAATATAGATGAAAATACTGAATCTCCACAAGGAGGAGTAATAGAAAAAGTAAATGGAAAATTAACTGGATATATGGAAGAAAATGCTTTTGTAAACTATTTAAAAAAAGTTCCAATGCCAAGTATAGAAAAAATATTAAACTCTTATCAAAAAGCACAAAAAGAATACCTTTCATATGGGATAACAACTGTGCAAGAGGGATATATGTCAAAAGAACTAATTAATTTATATGAAGCATTACTTAGTTCAAATATCTTAAAAATAGACTTAATCGGATATCCAGATTTAGAAAGTATAGAAAAATATAAAGAAAAATTTAGTAAATCATATAAAAAGTATGATAGAAATTTTAAAATATTAGGAATAAAAATGATACTAGATGGTTCGCCACAAGGAAGAACTGCTTGGATGAAAGAGCCATATTTAGGAGAAAAAGAATATAAAGGATATCCTAATATGAGGCATGAAGATGTAATAAAAAATATAGAATATGCCAAAAATAATAATCTTCAAGTATTAGCACATTGTAATGGAGATGCAGCAGCAGAAGAATATATAAAAGCTTTAGATGAAATTAAAGATGTGTCAAAAATAAGACCAGTAATAATACATGCACAATTAATTGATAAAAAAGAAATAAAATCAGCAAAAAAATTAGGCATAATTCCATCATTCTTTGTCGCACATGTATACTATTGGGGAGATACACATATAAAAAACTTTGGAATAGAAAGAGCATCAAAAATAAGTCCACTAAAATCAGCAATAGATGAAGGATTAATATATACAATTCATCAAGACTCTCCAATTATAAAACCTAATATGCTAGAAAGTATATGGTGTGCTGTAAAAAGAGAAACTAAAAATAAAGTTGTATTGGGAAAGGATGAGAAAATTACTGTATATGAAGCATTAAAAGGAGTGACAATAAATGCTGCATATCAATATTTTGAAGAGAATATAAAAGGGAGTATAGAAGAAAATAAAAATGCAGATTTTGTAATACTAGATAAAAATCCTTTAGAAGTAAATGTAGACGAAATTTTAAATATAAAAGTTTTAGAAACTATAAAAAATGGAATAATTTTATATAAAAATAATGATTTATAGTAAATATATATAATAATATGCATAATATTATATATTTAGGAGGAACTATGAATGAACTATATAAAGTTGATCATATAATAAAACTAGGAGACACTATATATTCTTTATCTAACAAATATAATACAAGTATAAAAAGAATTGTAAATGATAATCTAGCAATAGATCCATATAGTTTAAGAGTTGGACAGATAATATATATTTATCCTAATTGTAATTAATTTAAGAAATATGTCAAAATATATTGCATAGATAGATAAGTATGTATATAATAGGTGTTAAGACAGGATATATTACCTGTAAATATTTATTAGGAGGTAATCTTATGAGTAAATCACGGTGTTTTGTAGACATTATGGCATCAAATGCTGGTGTTACAGGAACATGCCATGTATTACCAATTAAGCTTCCAAATAAAGAGGAATGTAAAATAGCAATAGACTGTGGAATGTTCCAAGGAAATGTAAATGGAAAGAATGATGATGGAGACATTATAGATAAATTAAATAGGAATCTTATTTTTGATCCATCAACATTAGATGCATTACTAATTTCACACAATCACATCGACCATACTGGTCGAATACCACTTCTTTGCAAGAAAGGATTTAGAGGAAAAATCTATTTATCAGAAGATACAAAAACTTTGTTACCATATGCACTTAATGACTCATGTAGTGTACTAAATAATTTAGCAGAAATGAGGAATACAAAAGCTCTATATAATGAGAGTGATGTAAGCCAAGCATTAAGTCAAACAGAGTCTTTACACTTTAAAAGAAAGACAAAAATCAATGATTATACTACTGTAACATTATTTCAAAATGGGCATTTAATAGGTGCAGCACTTATTTTAGTACAGATTAAATATCCAGGAGAAAATCAGATTAATTTATTATTTACAGGTGACTGGAATAATAAAAATGTGTTTTTGGATGTACAAAAACTTCCAGAGTGGGTTTTGGATTTACCATTAACAGTAATTATAGAGTCCACATATGGAACAAGTAATTCTAGTGATGTGCATGAATGCTTAGCAGATAATGTTGCAAGATGCATAAGAAGTGGAGGAACAGTAGTAATTCCCGCATTTGCACTAGGCCGGTTTCAAGAAATTTTGTATTTAATAAAAGAAATGCAAAGACAAAAATATTTAAGCAGTGATATTAGTATTTGGGGAGATGGTAAGCTAGGAATAAACTATACTAAGCTAATGTTAGAAGGAAAGGTTTTAGTAAAACCAAGTATGATGGACTTTTTACCAGACAATTTCAACTTTGTAGATAAGCCTACAAGAAATAAATTGTTGGTAGATACAAGTAGTAAGATTATAGTAACAACATCAGGTTCAGGAAGTTATGGACCAGCAATAGCATATATACCAGAATATGCAAAAAGAAAAAATGCCCAGATTCATTTTACTTCGCTTTTTACTCCAGAAGGTTCTTTAGCATATAAGCTAAAAAATACGAAAAAAGGAGAAGCGGTAGACATCGGAGGTAGAAAAATTATATTACAAGCAGATACCTTTTATACAGGAGAAATCTCAGCACACGCAAAAGGAGATGAACTAATAGAATTCTTAAAGAAATTTAAGAATCTCCAATATGTTTTAGTAAATCATGGAGAGCCAGATGTAAAAGAAAAATTTTCTGATAGAATCCTAAAAGAGATAGATGTAAAAGAAGTAGGAATTCTTAATAGAGATTATGTATTTAGGATAGGAGCATACGGATTAGAAAAAACAATTAATACAAAATACAAGTGATTTATTTCAAAGGCCTTACCAGTTTTCTGGTAAGGCCAATTGTAACTAAAATATATAATAAACAATATAATATATATAAGGAGGTATTATGTTGTTAGAACTTGCAAGAGCAGAGATACATGGTGGAAAGAAATATCCTAGAATAAGAGGAAATGTAAATTTTAGACAAACAAATAAAGGAGTATTAATTACTTCTAAAATATATAATTTACCATATGAGATAGGAAAATGTAATAAAAGAATATTTGGATTTCATATACATGAAGGTACGGAATGTAGTGGAAATAGTCAAGATGAATTTGCAAATGCAAAATCACATTATAATCCTAATAACTGTGTACATCCAGCACATGCGGGAGATATGCCTTCACTATTTGAAAATAAAGGTTATGCATATATGACATTTCTAACAGATAGATTTAAATTGAAAGATGTAATTGGTAAAGCAATAATTATTCATAGTATGCCAGATGACTTTACTAGTCAGCCTTCAGGTAATTCAGGAGAAAAAATTGCATGTGGAATTATAAATAAAGTATTTTGATAGATATAAAGACCTCATATAATGAATAAAATATTGTAGGAGGTTTTTATTAATGGAAATAATAAAGAAGATTTTTCAAGATGAACTTAAATATGATGGAAATGTAATACTTAAATATACAATAGAATATCCACAAGTAGTATATAGTAAGTGGAAAATGTCAGCAAAAATATTTAATGAATATAATGAAAAAAAGGCAATTCAACTTAAAAGGTTAAGTACAGGAAAATTATTTTATGAAGCAAAAGAACTTTATGAATATAATAAGAAAAATGGATACCCTTTAATTTGTTATGAAGTTTATTCAAAATTTAAAGTAACATATAATACTAATAATATATTAAGTCTGTATATTGATGAATATATTTACCAGGGAGGAGCACATGGCTTAACAAATAGAACATCACAAAATTGGGATTTTAGAACAGGGAGACAAATACGATTAAATGAATTATTTATTAGAAATCCTAATTATGTAACATATATATTAACTAAAATAAACAAAAAAATATTAGAAGATATAAAAAATGGAAATAATATATATTTTGAAAATTATTGTTGCTTAACATCAGAAACTTTTAGTGTTAATAATTTTTATTTGCAAGATGGTAAAGTAATTATATATTATCAGCAATATGATATAGCTCCATATTCTAGTGGCATATTAACATTTGAAATATGATGAATTATAGCAGTTATATAAATACTTTTTATATAAAAACTTCAATATAGATATAAAAGAAATAATAATTTATAATATTTTTTATGTTTTTCTATTTTTCAATTTGGTATAAAAGTTACAGTTCAATAAGAAAAATTATTGATATAAAGCCATTTTTTTATCTAGTATAATAGGAAAATACAACAAAATGTTTAAAAAAATATTATAAAGACTATCGCGAAAGCATGTTTGATATGATATACTATACTATAAAACAAAGATAGGTGTGAGAAAGTGAGATTAACATTTCCATATATATTTAAAGCAAATAGAAGCCAAAAAGAAATACTAGAAGAAATAATG
>CALXQA010000059.1 GCA_944390335.1 uncultured Clostridia bacterium | reverse complement strand
TTTCTATATCTATTTTTTATATTCATAATTAAATAGTGTATTTTGTTATATATTATCTTTTCTAATAGTTTCTATTATATTTTGTTTATTAATCTTATTTAAAGAATATTTCATAATACCTCCAATTAGAATAAACACTGTTACAATCGCTATTATTGTAGGAATTATTGGAAAAGTATATTGCATTTCAATAGAATTAACAAAAGCTAAATATATTGCATATGAACCTAATATTCCAAGTGGTACTCCTATTAATATAGCCTTTGTACCATAAAAGATACTTTCTAATCTAATCATTCTATTAAACTCTTTTTTAGTCATACCTATAGATTTTAAATTAGCAAACTCTTTACTCCTTAAATTCATATTACTTGTTATTGTATTAAATATATTAGTAATTCCAATTAATGAAATAACAATTATAAATCCATAAAGAAAAATAGCGATTATAAGTATTAAAGAGTTTTGTCTTTCCACTTCCTCTTGTATATTAAAAGTAGATACATTTGCAACATTTTCTTTAATTTCTTTTTCTAACTCATATGCATCTTTTGCATCTATATACATAGATCCTAAAAACCAATCATACTGGTTAATAAAATCTTCAGATACTACAATAAATCCAAAAGTTGTTGATGTATTTTCTTGTCCCATAGGTTTTTTATCAGTTAATTTTGCAATTTGAACATTTTTTTCTACTGCTGATTCTGTAGTAGAATTATTTTCATTTTTAAAACCTATTAAATCTATATTTAAACTTTCACCTTGTTTATAATCATAAATCTCACCAACTTGTTTTTTATAGCTCCCATCGTCATTATATATATATCTTTCATATCCATCTACTAATATTATCTTATCTTTACTATAATCATAATTTAATCCTAATTCTTTTATATATTCTTTATATACCTCATCACTTAATGAATATACTGGCATTGTTATGATTTCTTCTGAATCTGAAAAACTTGTAGATTCAATATATTCTTTAGCATCATTTCTTATTTTCAAGTCTTTTTTATTAATGCTTGCTGTTAATATTTTTGTTATTGTATAATTTTCAATTCCATCTAATTTAGATATTTTATTAAATTCAATTAATCCTTCATTTCTATTATTTGTAGCATCTTTATAATGTACCATTAAATTATATTTTGAACCTTGATATGTTATATTTGATACTTTAAATCCATCGCTAACCAATGATGTTATTGATATAAATATTGCAATACTAATTATAATTGAAATTACTGTTGTACGGTATTTTTTCTTATTTCTTTTTAGATTTTTATATGCAATTTCACCACCTACTCCAAATATTTTCTTTATAATTTTTGGAGATTTTACTTTATTTCCTTTTATTTTTATATCATCACTACTTCTTATTGCATCTATTGGAGAAACTTTTGATGCTCTTCTTGCAGATGATAGGCATGAAAAATATATTGTTATTGCTGCTAAAATTACAGTTAATATTATTGATAATGCAGGAAGTGAATATATAAATGTTATATCATCCATTATTTTACCTATTAAATTGTTTAATACAATTGATAAAATATAGTTTACTAAAATTCCTAAAATTATACCTAAGGGAATTGCTATTATTCCTAATATAAATCCTTCAAATAATACATTCTTTTTTATTTGCTTTTTAGTAGCACCAATTGATGCTAGCATTCCGTATTGTCTAGTTCTTTCTGTTATAGATATTGCAAAACTATTTCTAATTACAAATACACTTGATATTATAATTATAAATAGTACTATTGCTCCTATTATATACAAAGTTCTAACATAACTACTATTTAGTCCTACTCCCTCATATTGCAAAAGTGATTCATTAGCCATTATATTATATTTGCTTCCTACTTCTTCTTTATCAGTACCAAATGATAAGTCTGTAATCCCTTGAAAGCCATGTTCTTTTTGATATTCTACATCCATTCCTAATATATTTGCTGTTACTTCATTATATTTTCTTAATGCCTTTTTTGTATAAGTTACATAAATATTAGCTTTATCACCTAAATTTTCTGAATCTAAATAAGTAATAACTGTATAACCTGGTGCTGAATATGGCTCTATATCATAGCTTAATCTATCTATTATTCCTACTATAGTAAATTTCTTCTCATACTTCTTTTCTAAATGTTCATTTTTGGTAAAAGGATTATCTTGATTTAATTCATATCCATCTGACATTCTTTTAGAAACATCTAAAGTAATTCTATCTCCTATTTTTAAATCTACTAAACCATTATCAATAATGCTTTTACTTATAACTATCTCATTACTGTTTTCTGGAAGTCTACCACTATCTATATCTATAGGCATTTTATTAAATCCTGCTGGATCAAATGCTTTTATATATACATATGGTTTATCTACATTTTGGCTATTTTCTAAATATGAATAACCTAAATCTGAAGATAGAAAATAATTTTCCACATTCCTATTTTGTTCTATTTGACTTAAATCGTTTATTGGTACATCTTTAAATTCTATATGATAATCACCACTAGTATTTTTAGCATATTGTTTAAGTGTTTCTTGTGCACTTGTTACCATTCCTGCTACAACTGTAATAAGTGCAGTTGAAAGAAGTATTCCTATTATTGTAACTAATGTTCTTTTTTTATTTAGTTTTAGACTTTTTACAGTTAATTTATTAAGAATTTTCATACTATGCCTCCTTAATAATCTTTCCATCTTCAATTGTAAGAACTCTATCCGCTTCACTTGCTATTTCTAAATTATGTGTAATCATTATTATTGTTTGTTTATACTTTTTATTAGTAAGTTTTAATAGTTCTACTATCTCTTCACTTGACTTAGAATCTAGGTTACCTGTAGGTTCATCTGCAAGTATTATTGCTGGATTATTTATAAGTGCTCTACCAATTGATACTCTTTGCTGTTGTCCTCCTGAAAGTTCATTAGGTAAATGTTTTTTTCTATTTTCCAATCCTAAATTTTTCAATAATTCTTGTAATCTTTGCTCATCTACTTTATTTCCATCTAAATCACAAGGAAGTGTTATATTTTCTTCAACATTTAAAATAGGTATTAAATTATAGAACTGATAAATAATTCCTACTTGCCTTCTTCTAAATATAGCTAAGTTATCATCACTTAAATTATAAATATCTTTTCCATCTACATATACTTTTCCTGATGTTGGTCTATCAACTCCTCCTAATAAATGTAATAATGTAGACTTTCCAGAACCTGAACTTCCTACAATTGCTAAAAATTCGCCCTTTTCTACTGAAAAACTAACATTATCAACCGCAGTTACTTTGCTTTCACCTTTTCCATAAACTTTACTTAAATTTTCCACTTTTAAAATTTCCATATCATTTCATCCCTTCTGTATTTTATTCTAAATTAATTATACATACCTAAAGTGACTTTTAAATGACAAAAAGAAAATAACTAAATAGTTTTTCTACTTAGTTATTTAGTTTTAATCCACCTTATTTTGAAAGTAGTACCTTCATTTATTTTTGAAGTACATGTAATACTTGCATTTTGCTTTTCTAAAATAGATTTTGCAAGTGAAAGTCCTATTCCAAAACTATTTTCATCTGAATTTTTACCTTTATAGAATCGTTCAAATATATGTTTTAAATCTTTTTCAGATATTCCTTCTCCTTCATCTCTAATTATAAGTTCTGTAAATATATTTTTATCATTTATTGTTATATAAATGTTTTTTCCTTCTTTAGTGTGTTCTATACAATTTTTTAAAATATTAGTTATAGCTTCTAATGTCCAATTATAATCACCTATTATTTCTGTCTTTTCTATTTTTTCTATTATTTTAATATTTTTTATTTCAATCGGTATTTCTAATCTATTAATACTTTCTTTTACTAATTTATCTAAAAAATATTTTTCATTATTAAATTCAATTGCACCTGCATCTAATTTTGATAATTTTAAAAGTACTATTATTAAAAAACTTATATGACCTGCTTGTCTACTTATTTCATATATAAATTTATTTTTTGTCTCTTCTTCCATATCTGGATTTTCTTTTAGTTCATCAAGCATTATTGATATTGATGTTAGTGGTGTTTTTATCTGATGAGATATATCTGATAAACTATCTGCTAATCTTATTTTATCTTTTTCTAAATTTTCTGTCTGCTCTTTAAGCATTAATGTTATTTTATATAGTTCATTTCTTAAATTAGAAAAACTATCCTCATTATTTTCTTTTATTTTTAGTTCGTAATTTTTCTTATTTATTTCTCTTATATATCTTATTATTTTATTTATTTGTCTATATTGATAATATCTATATATAAAGGCTAAAGTTATTATTATAATGACAAATATAGCTGTTATTATACATATATATATAACATTTTTGTTATGTACATCTTCTAATTTCAATATAGTTTCATCATCTATGCTTATTCCATAGTTAGATAATATTTCTTCTCCTACATTTTTATATTCTTCTGAACCATTTAAAATGTCTATTAATTCTTTATTTGAAATATTGGGATATTTCGCTTTTATTGTACCTACTATACTATATATTGTACTATTATATGTATTTAAATAACTTTCATATTGTTTATTTACTAGGACATATGAAGATATAACAGCTATTATTCCTATAATTATTAATATACTTATAAATAAATTATTCTTATTTTTAATCATCTATTCTATATCCTACTCCTCTTATTGTTTTTATGATTTTTCCATCAGTATCTCCTAATTTTTCTCTTATCCTTTTTATATATACACTTAAAGTATTATCATTTACAAAGTTTCCTGCTATATCCCATATTTTATCTAAAAGCATATCTCGTGTTACTAATTTATTTTTGTTAGATATAAGCATCATTAATATTTTGTATTCTAAACTTGTAAATTCTATATTTTTATTATTATATTTTACTTCTCTTTTTTCTATATCTATATTAATCCCTTTTATATTTATAATATTTTCTGGTAACTTGTCATATCTTCTTAGTGCTACTTTTATTCTTGATATTAGTTCTTTTAATCTAAATGGCTTTACAACATAATCTTCTGCTCCTAAATCTAGTCCTTTTACTACATTTATTTCTTCATCTCTTGCGGTTAGAAATATTACTGGTACATTATTTTTTTCTTTAATTTTTTTAAATAATTCAAACCCATTTCCATCTGGCAATGTTATATCTAATAAAGCTAAATCATATTCTTTTTCTTTTAATGCTTCTTCTATACTTTTACTAACTATTACTTTAAATCCTTCTTGTTCTAGTGAATATTTTAGCCCCATTATAATTGTTTCACTATCTTCTACTAATAATATTGTATTCATTTTGACCCCTTTTCTTATTATATCAGGCTCTTAAGTTTATTTCAATTAATTTTTTCTTAATATTAGTTTTTTGGAAAAATGTGTCATATTATGTCTTTCATTTTTGATTGCATTTTTTTTAGTTTTGTGATATAATATATAATACAATTTTAAATTGAGGAGAGGATAGTATGAACATTTACCGGTTAGAACTTGATGGTAGTAGCATTTCTGTTGAGAAGAGTCTCTCAGAACTTTGGGAAGCCATTTGTTCGTCAATTTATCTTTCCCGAGTGATGGGGAATATTGGAATGGGTGAAAAACTTCTTTTATTTACTACTTATGATGAACTTCAAAAAGAAGGTATTTCTCCACAAATCCTGGAAAAAAGTCTTATTCAAGATATTATGTCAAAAAAGAATAAGCCAAAGTATCAGTATGAGAAAAATAAGGAGAAAGTTTCCAGTATGGTCTTTTCTTACAGTGGCAAGTTCAAGTTGGACAAAGTATTTATTATATTTCCGAATGGAAACAAACTGGAATTGGAGGATTTTTCAAATTCATTTAGTCGAGTAATCGGCTACATGTTCCGTTAACTCTCAATGCCGAGGCACAACAGGGCCCCGGCTCTTTTTATATTTTGCTATTCAGATTTCTACATTTTATGAAGAAAAAAATAGCCATTTAATTAATCTTTTGGCTATCTTTTTCTTTTATATATCTATTTATGCAGTTTCTTTATTTTCTGTTTTTTCTCTTTTTATTCTCTTTGGTTTTTCTTGTTTATTTTCATCTATGACTATTTCTGGTTTTGCTAAATTATTTACAGTCTCTTCTGTTATAGTGCATTTTACAATTTTAGGATTAGATGGTATTTCATACATTACATCTCTCATTGTCTCTTCCATAATTGACCTTAGACCTCTTGCTCCTGTTTTCCTTTCTATTGCTTTATCTACAATTGCTTCTAATGCTTCTTTCTTGAAGTCTAATTCTACACCATCTATATCTAATAATTTCTTGTATTGTTTTACCAAAGCATTCTTAGGTTTTGTCATAATATCTATTAATGCTTTTCTATCTAATTCTCTTAGAGTCGCTATTATTGGTAATCTTCCTACAAATTCTGGTATTAGACCAAATTTAAGTAGGTCTTGTGGTAATAGATTTTCATAAATCATATATTTATCTATCTCTTTTTGACTTTTTACATTTGCACCAAATCCTATTGATTTTTTACCTATTCTATCTCCAATAATTTTCTCTAAGCCTTCAAAAGCTCCTCCACATATAAATAATATGTTAGATGTATTTATTTGTATAAATTCTTGATGTGGATGTTTTCTTCCTCCTTGTGGTGGTACTGATGCTACTGTTCCTTCTATTATTTTTAATAATGCTTGTTGTACACCTTCACCACTTACATCTCTTGTAATAGATGGATTTTCTGACTTTCTAGATATCTTATCTATTTCATCAATATATACAATACCTTTTTCAGCTTTTTGAACATCATAATCTGCTGCTTGAATAAGCTTTAATAATATATTTTCAACATCTTCACCTACATAGCCCGCTTCTGTTAATGTTGTAGCATCTGCTATTGCAAATGGCACTTTTAATATTTTAGCTAACGTTTGTGCTAAAAATGTTTTTCCACAACCTGTTGGTCCAAGTAAAAGTACATTACTTTTCTGGATTTCTACATCATCTGTTTTTGTTGTTTCTTCTTCACTATTTATTCTTTTATAGTGATTATATACTGCAACTGATAATGTTTTCTTTGCTTCTTCTTGACCAATTACATATTCATCTAATATTTTTCTAATCTCTTCCGGTGTAGGTAATTTTTCATCTTCATTTAGAGTATATGACTCTTCTTCATCATAATACTCATCATTTTCTAATATATTATTGCACACTTTTATACATTCATCACAGATATATACCCCTGGACCTGCAACTATTTTATGAACACTTTCTTGTGGCTTTCCACAAAAAGAGCATCTAATATTTTGATTTCTTTTTGCCATTTTTTACACTCCTTTATTTTCTTTTGTCCATTATTCCATCAATTAGTCCATATTTTAATGCTTCTTCTGCTGTCATATAGTGGTCTCTTTCTGTATCTCTTTCTATAACTTCTAAACTTTGACCTGTTCTTTCACTTAATAATTTATTTAGCTTTTCTCTTGTTCTTACCATATGGTCTGCATGTATTTTTATTTCTGTTGCTTGACCAGATAGACCTCCTCCTTGGCCTCCAATTAAAGGTTGATGTATTAATATTTCTGCATTAGGAGTTGCAAATCTTTTTCCTTTTTCACCTGATGCTAAAAGTACTGCTCCCATACTTGCTGCTAATCCTACACATATTGTACTTACTGGACATTTTATATAATTCATAGTATCAACTATTCCCATTCCGTCTGTAATAGATCCTCCTGGTGAATTTATATATAGTGATATTTCTTTATCTGGATCTTCTGATTCTAAGAATAACATTTGTGCTATAACTAAACTAGCTGATGTTTGATTTACATCTTCACTTAAAAATATTATTCTATCTTTTAGTAATCTTGAGAAAATATCATAAGACCTTTCTCCTCTTGATGATTGTTCTATTACATATGGTACTAAACTATTCTTAAATTCTTTCATACTTAATCATTCCTTTCTATACATACTTAAATATTATATATATTTTATATAGATATATCAACCCTTTTTTTAAAATTTTTATAGCCAAGAAAAGTCAGAGATATTTAAATTATCTCCAACTTTTTCTATTTTAAACATTTCTTTTTATTTTTTAGCTATTTTTGCATTATCTACTATTAATTTTATTGCTTGTTCTGTTTTTGAAGATTCTTCTAAATATGCTTTTAAGTCCTCATTCTTTTCTAGTTCTTCTATCTTTTTGTTATATTGTTTTGCCATTTCTTCCATTTTTTCTTTTACATATTTTTCATCTGCTTCTATTTTTTCATCTTTTACTATTTGGTCTAGTATTAAACGAGACTTAACATTTTTTTCTGCTTGTTCTTTATATTCTTCTCTTAAAGATGCTTCTGTTTTACCTAACATTTTTAAGTATTGTTCTAAGTTTAAGCCTTGATATCTTAGTCTTTGATCAATATTTTGTTCCATATTGTCTATTTCTAATTCTATCATTCCACTTGGTATATCTATTTTAGTATTTTTACATACTTCTTCTACTGCTGCATCTTCTGTTTCTCTTTTTGCTCTTTCTTCATTTTCTTTTTCTTTCTTTTCTCTAATACTTTTCTTTAATTCTTCTAAAGTATCAAATTCACTAACATCTTTAGCAAATTCATCATCTATTTTTGGTAATTGCTTTTCTTTTATGCTATGTAATTTAATATGAAATACAGCATCTTTTCCAGCTAAATCTTTTGAAAAATATTCATCTGGGAATTTTACATTTATATCTTTTTCTTCATCTATTTTCATTCCTATTAGTTGTTCTTCAAATCCTGGTATAAATGTTTTGCTTCCTACTGTTAATTCATGATTTTCTGCTTTTCCACCTTCAAAAGGTTTTCCATCTACAAATCCTTCAAAGTCTATAGTTACTATATCTTGGTCTTTTACAGGTCTATCCTCTACTGTAACTATTCTTGAATTATGTTCTGCCATGTGATTTATTTCATGGTCTATATCTTCATCTTCTACTTTATATTCTATTTTCTTTAAAGATATTCCTTTATATTTATCTAATTTAACTTCTGGTTTTGTTGCAACTATTGCTGTAAATATTAGTTCTTTTCCTTTTTCCATTTGTACTATTTCTACTTGTGGTTTTCCTGCAACTTCTACCTTATTTTGCTTTATTTCTTCATCATATACTTTAGGTGCTAGTTCATTAAAAGCATCCTCATAAAAGATATTATCTCCATAATATCTTTCTACCATTTTAAATGGTGCTTTACCTTTTCTAAATCCAGGTATATTAAAATATTTAGCATTTTGTTTAAAAACGTCCATTATAGCTTGTTCAAACTTTTCTGGTTCTACTGTAAAAGTTAATTTTATTTCATTTTTATTTTCTGTTTTTTCTTGTTTTAAGCTCATTATTCAAATCCTTCCTTTTCTCATATAATGCTTTATTATTATATCACATATTTTACATAAATCAAGAGTTTTGCTTAAATTAAGGTAAAAATA
>CALXQA010000058.1 GCA_944390335.1 uncultured Clostridia bacterium | reverse complement strand
AGCAACAGTATATAATATCTTTGGAGTAGAAGAAATAATTGTAATAGAAGGTGATAGACCTGCTGAAATGGAAGGAAATAATAGTGTTTTCTACTCCAACGAATCACCAAGAAGTGAAGCCTTTCTAAATGCTTTAAGAATATCAAAGGACGAACTTACAACAGCTAATCCAGATATGGAAGATCCAGATACAGTTTTTAATAATATAAATGATGAGGGATTTGGATTTAATACAGCATATATAAATTTTAATATTACTAATGGAGAGTACGGTACAATTGAACAATTTTTTAATGGAATATACGATGAGTCGGGCAATAAGTTAGTTCCTGGATTTATGGAATTAGCAAGTGACAATGTGAATGAAATGGAGGAAAATGGATATATTACAAATGTTAAAGACTTACTATCACAAAATGGAATTACACCTACATCAAGTTCCACTCCAGTAACAGACCAAGAAGAATTAGACCAGTTAGTATCAGGAGCAACAGAAGCACCAGAGGTAGAAGAATCAGAAAGCAGTGGAGGAATACTAGACTTTGCAGGAGGTATTTTAAGTGGTATAGGCTCTGTATTCATGTACATTATAAGATTAATTCCAGTAACAATAGCAAATGGAATTGGAAAGATAATATCTACAATAGGAGCATTAATTACTGGAACTAATGTTGTAGAAGGATTGACACTCGATAAGATTTTATTTAATGAAGTAGATATTACAAGTATAGATTTCTTCTCTCCATCACAAGATGTAACAGTATCTAATTTAAGAACTAATGTATCAATATGGTATGTAGCAATAAGAAATTTAGCTGTAATAGCACTTGCAATAGTATTAGTATATATAGGAATAAGAATGGCTATATCTTCTGTTGCAGAGGATAAAGCTAGATACAAAAAAATGCTTATGAATTGGGTTACTAGTTTAGTATTATTACTTATTTTACACTATATTATGATAATAATTATTGGTATTAATAATTCATTAGTAGATGTAATGAAATTAGCAAGAGATACTAATTCAGGGGGCAATTATGTTAATGCAATGAATGAATTTGCAAAAGCATCTTATGATTTTAATATAGATACAATAACAGGTATTGCATATGCTTTTATCTATCTATTATTAAGTTTAATGACACTTATATTTTTACTTACATATATAAAACGTATGATTACAATAGCATTTTTAATAATAATTGCACCAATTATTACTGTAACATATTCAATAGACAAAATGGGAGATGGTAAATCTCAAGCATTAAATACTTGGTTAAAGGAATTTGCATATAATACACTTATTCAAGTATTCCACTGTATTATATATTTAGCACTAGTACAAACATCGTTTAATATGCTAAGAATGGGTGCAGGAGCAAACCCAGGAGATATAGCAGGAGATATGATTGGAAATGCAGTACTTGCATTTGTAATGGTTATATTTATGTATCAAGCAGAAGATATTGTTAAGAACATATTTAATTTCAAGGCTTCAAGTATGCCACAAACTGTTGCTAATGCCGCTATATTCGCAACTGCAGTTGGAGCATTAGGTTCTAAAGGTAAGAGTAGTGCAGGTGCTTCATCTGGAGGAGGAAGTTCTAGAAGAAATGCTAGGTTAAATAGAAATCAGGCAAATGTTCCAGGCGGAAATGGAGCAGGAGCAGCTGGAAACACTGGAGGTGCCGGCGGTGCTGGAAATGCTGGTGGAAATAATGCACAACAAGGAGCAGGCGGAAATAATAATGCAGGAGGCAATCAAGACAATACTCAAGTGGGTGCTGCAGCAGCAAATGCAGGACAAAATGGTAATCAAGGGTCAACATATAATGGACATGATGCAAGAAGAAAAGTACTTTCTGCAGGTGCAGGTCTAGCATCAGCATTAGTTAAAGGAAGCGGATACATGGTAGGACTAGTAGCAGGTGCAGCAACAGGAAATATGAGTGCAGCACTAACAACATCAATGTCTATTGGTAGAGCAACTTCAAATATTGTAGGAAATCAAAGTCAAAAATCAAAACAAAGAAGAATTGCAAAAGCATATAATAACTTTGCACAAATGCATCCAGAATTAGATGATAAGAGTAGAGTAGAATATAGTAGAATGTTACTTGACGGGGATATCGCACCTAAAAACGCAGTAGAGAGAGAATATGTAGATGCCTTAATGGATATGAACGATGTTTACGAAAGAGGAGGAATGTCAGCAGATGACGCTGGAGACCAAGTAGAAAAGGTAATAAAGAGAGTACAAAATGGAGAAATTTCAGAAGTATCAACAGCATCACGTCTAACTGGACCAGCAAGGACAAGGTTACATGATATGGCACAAAGAAGAAGAAACAGAAGAAATACAAATACAGATACAAATACTAACAACTATAATACAGAACTTTTTAGAAATGCATTTGGAAATAATGACCAGGACCAGGACAATAACAATAATAGTTAAAAATATAAAGCAAAGGTAGGTGAAATAGATGGACGAAGAACAAAATAAAGGCGTAGAAACAGCTGGAAAACAAGCAGAAGAAAAAAAGCAAAACCAAGGAAACAAAAAAAATCCAGCACAAAAAGTAGATAGTGCAAAAAAAGCAGCAAAAGTAATATCAAAATTAAAGAACATTGCAGTACTTGGACCAGTAATTGGTATATTAGCTATAATAGTATTAATAATTGGACTTCTTGCCTTCTTTTTCACAATGCCAGGACTATTTCTAGAAAATATAAAAGAAACAGCAAAAAATCTATGGATTTCATTTCTTAATGTATTTGATGGAAGCTCTTCTGTAGATAGAACTATAACAGATGAGCAAATGATAGATTTAGCACAAAGAATAGACTCAATGGGATATGATATATCTGCATATGGATTTGCAGATGTATTAGAGGAAAATGAAAATGGAGCACCTACTAAAATAGGAGCGAATACAGATGGAAAAAACTATATCAGAACATATTTAATTGCAAATGAGTCAACATATTCAATAGCAAACTGGAGTGTTGGAGGAGCAGCTAGTGCGTATTTTGAAAATTTAAAAAATCTATTTTTAGACCCATTTAATATGGATGCACAAGCGTCTGATTATTCGCAAGGTTTGATAGCTTTTGTGCAGAACGATTTAGGAAACATTTTAATGTATTTTACAAGTTTTGATGCAAGCATAGATAGAGAAAAAGAAGCACTGGTAATACAACAAAGTGGACTAGGTAAATTGTTTTTTGGAACATTCTATTTTAGTTTATCAGATTGGACATCAAGGTATGGAAAGCCTATAGAATTATTGTTATCATTACATTTAGCAACTATGATGCCAGATTTATCATATGATATAGTAAGCCAGTTTAATACAAAAGTAAATTTAAAATCTACTCCGATATGGACTACTTTTGTAGTGGAATATTATAAAAATGATGGTGAAGTTATAACAACTGAAGATATTCTTATAGCTAAAGAATATAAAGATGGAGAAGAAAGAATAAAGAAACGCAAAGAAACAATATATGAAAATATTAATAAACTAGAAGAACGTGCAGCAGAAACAGAAAGTGAGACGGCTTTAGAGTCAATATATGACAGAATAGATAGTTATTATGAAGAATTAGATGAATATGACAAAATGAAAGCAAAATATGATGACATAATGGACGATTTAGAAAGCTCAGAAGGAGGAGATACAGAAGCAAGTGCAGGTGATATTTTTGATAAATTAGCTGAATTAGCAGAAACAGGGAAAAGAGGAGACCACACATATTGGCCAAGAATAGATAATGTACAAGAACATTGGTTTTATGAGCCTATAGATTTTAGCGATGCATATGATTGGTCATTTACTTCAACAATTTCAATGAATTATACACCGGAAGATGAAAATGATGCTCTAACAAATATACAAAATAAGCTTAACTTAGAAGCAACATTAATCAATATGATTATTCAAGTAAAAGAACCAGTAGCAAAAGGTCCTAATCAAAAGATAAAAGATATATTCTTAAATAATGAATACTATAGATATGATGGAACAGAAGCAAGAGTACAAGCAATTGAAAATGCAAGAGCTTTAGATAGTGGTAAAAGCCAATATTTATATAAAGGTGAGTGGTACGACACAGTAGAAAGAACAGTAAATAAAGAGCCAGTAAATTTTTATACATCAATGACAATGCCAGATGGAACAGAAATAAAATCAACAAAAAATGCATTATCAGCATTTTCAATACTAGAAGGAATGCATACAGAAGCATCAGAGCAAATATATAGAAACTTACAAGAATTATTAATAGAATTAGGATACTTTACAGAAGAGGACTTTGCAAAACCAAGTACACAAGTATTAGAATGGATATTACCAGGTCATACACCAGAAAAATGGGCAATTAGAATGCCAAATGAATATGGAGCATTTATAAGATCTGAAGCAAATATGAAAAGCGGGTTTGAAGCAGGAGAAAAAGTAATAGCCCCAGCAGATGCAACAGTTGAAGAAGTAGGTGCAGACTATATAAAACTAAAACTAAAAGCAATAGATGATGAAACAATAAAAGCGTTGCAAGAAAAATTAGGAGAAGATAGTAATGTAGTATTAGATCCAAACTGCATTTTAGATATGGAATTTTTAGTACAAGGAATAAGCGTAAGTCAAGGGATAGGACAAGAAGTAAAAAGAGGAGAAGAGATAGGCACGACAACTAATGAAGATATACATATAATAATGTACAATATAGATAAATCTATAGTAGACAATGTAGAAGACTACATGGAACCTAATTATGATTCATATAGTGGTGTATCAGCAGGTCAATGGTTCGATCCAGACTATGAAATAAATATAAATCAAACACATAAAGAAGTATATGAAAAGCTTAAATCATATAATTTAACTGATGAAGGAATTTTTACTGTAATGGGAATAATGCAAGCAGAATCAGGATTTGATGTAAGTATAGACAATATTCTTCCAGATGGTTCTAGTGATGGAGGACATGGATTGTTACAATGGACTGGTGGAAGAAGAACAAATTTAGAGAATTTTTGTAGAAATAATGGATATGAGGTTGACTCTGTAGAAGGGCAGTTAGAATTTTTCATATATGAATTAGAAAAATCATATTCTAAAGAAAATGGATATAAATATCCAGTTTATGAAACTTTAATGACATCAAATAATATGGAAGAATGTATGGAAATGTTCTTTTCACATGCAGAAGCAGGATACAATATACCAATATCTGATACTTATATATATAACCATAATTTTGATATTACAACACAAGAACTATATGATATGAGACTAACATATGCAGTTGCATTTGCCAAAAAGCAAAAAGAACTAGAAGAATAAAATATTTATGAGGTAAATATGAAGAAAATTGTGATTACAATAATTGTTATTATATCATTACTATTATTTTTTCAATTAGCATACTATAACTTGACTAAAGATTCTAATAACGCAAGTAATACAAATATTAGTGGTAGACAAAATATTGAAGATTATAGTGATATTGTAAATAATAATTCTGATTATAATGTTTTTATTAATTTAAATTCTACTAATGAAGATTTAAAGCAGCAAGAAAATGTAATAGTGCCAAATGGAATAACCAGTTTAGCATCAGAATATACAGGAGAATTAAAACTAATAACTATAGAAAAAGAACTATATAATTTTGTATATAATAATGTAAGAAAAATAAATGAACAAACAAACTGGAAAAGTATAAATTACATTTTACAATATTATGACTTACATACAAATGATATTAATGAAATGGGGATATATTCAGCAGAAGAATATAGAAAAATAGCAAGTCAAATAAATAAATTAGATAAGTATGATACTTATGAAAGAAGTTCAATAGAAGCAAATAGTATTGAGAATACTCAAGATGGATATATAAAATTTAATGTTTCATTAATATATACTAGTGGAAAAGAACTAGTATTAAATATGTACTTAGCAAATAATGAGGAAACTATGCCTAATGTAAAATATACAAGTGGGGTATAAAATGGATAAAAGAATAAAAATAATAATAGTAGTAATCGTAATTTTAATATTATTAGCATTAAACCTAATGGTATTTATTAATAATAATTTTAAAAGCGATGATTCTGGAGAAGAAAATAAGATAGTAAATACAATAGTAGAACATAATATAGCTACAGAAGAAGAAACAGAGCAGTCAAGAAAAGAAATGCTAAATGGTTATACAGAAGCTACAAGAATAAAATCATATGTAGGACAATACCTATCATATGTAGATAGTAAAGATTATGAATCTGCATATAATTTACTATATGATGAATTTAAAAATACATATTTTAAAACATTAGAAGAATTTGTAACATATGCAGAAAATAAATATCCAGATGAAATATTTGCAGAATACACAAATATGGAAAGAGAAGGAACAATTTATATAGTTACAGTAAAATTAAAAGACACATTAAATAAAGATTTTGCACAAATAGAACAAAATATAGTTGTAAAAGAAAATGACTTAAACGATTTTGTATTATCATTTGAAGTAGAATAAGGAGAGAAAAAGAAAAAATGACTATTAATTCAAGAATAACACTTGCAATAAAGAAATTTTTTAAAAAGTTTGGAAAAATTATATTTATAGTATTATTTATATGGCTAATAGTATTTTTTATAAATCTATATCTATTAAAAAAGCCAGAAGAATTAATAGCAACTAATACATATAATCCAGATACCCCTATAATTGATTATGGAGGGAAAGTACCCAATAAAGATAAAGAAGAAGTAAACGAAACTTTAGAAAGTTTTTTAAACTATTGCAAAACAAAAGACTATGAGAATGCATTTAATATGCTATCAGATAATTGTAAAAATTATTTATATAATAATAATATTGAAGATTTTAAAAAATATGTAGATGCAGTTTATACAGAGTATAATAATTATTCATATACGCAAAATTATTCTAATAAAGATGATGTATATATATATGATGTAACTACATTAAATTCAGATATATTAGCAACAGGTACAACAGGTGGATATGATACATACAAAGATAGAATAAGTATTATAACTGAAAATGGAGTAAAAAAGATAGCTAACCAGGGATATATAAAAAATATAAATATATCTAAAGAAATTGAAGATGACTATATGAGAATAAAAGTTATTTCTAAAGACTGTAATTATGACCAAGTAACATATAACTTAGAAATAACAAATAAGACAGATAATACTATTGTAATAGCTGATAATAAAGCTAATCAAGAAATTACATTAAATTTAGAAGGTGAATATTTAAATGTAGAAAATGTAATGACATTAAGCGGAGTTATAAAGCCTGGACAAACTGTAAATATCATATTAGTATTTAATAAATTTTTTGACTCTAATAGAGAAGAAAGTCAGATTAATTTTAATTATATAAGAGTAATGCAAGATTATGATAGCAATATGAGTTTAGATGAACAAAGAGAAAAAGCTAATAGAATATATAGTTTAAATATAGAACTACAATAATTAAATTAAACATATGAATAAAAATCACTTAAGAGAATATAATTTCTTAGGTGATTTTTTTATGAAAAGATATATTAAAGTTATATATATTGTATTAACAATTTTTATGATTTTATCTAACTATATAGTTTTAGCAGATGATGAAGATGAAGAATATATTGATAATATTGTACAAGAAAATGAAAAAAAGGAAATAGAAGAAACAGCAAGTGAATATAGCAGACCAACTATAAATTCTAGAAAGTATGTAATATATGATAGATTATCAGGAAGATGTATTTATGGGAAAGATGAAAATAAACAAACAGCTATGGCATCTACTACTAAAATTATGACCATTCTTATAGTGCTAGAACATTGTAAATTAACAGATGTAGTAACTATGGATAAAAAAGCAGCTAAAACGGGAGGTTCTAGATTGGGCTTAAGTGAAGGTGATAAGGTTACAGTAAATGACCTTTTATATGGATTAATGCTTAGGTCAGGCAATGATGCTGCAGTTGCATTAGCCATTCATACAGCTGGAAGTGTAGAAAAGTTTGCACAGCTTATGAATGATAAGGCTAAAGAGTTGGGATTAAAAAATACACATTTTGTGACTCCTCATGGACTTGATAATCCAGAACATTATACAACTGCTTTTGAACTTGCTAAACTTACAGATTATGCACTTAAAAATGAAAAAGTATTAGAAATTGTAAAAACTAAGACTACAACAATTAATATAAATGGATATAATAGGCAAATAAGTAATACTAATGAACTTTTAGGAAATGTAGAAGGAGTTTATGGTGTAAAGACTGGTTTTACTAATAATGCTGGAAGATGCCTAGTAACAACTGTTAAAAGAGGCGATATGGATTTAATAATAGTTGTAATAGGTGCTGATACAAGAAAAGATAGAGCTAAAGATAGTATGAAGCTAATTGAATATGCATATAAAAAGTATAGAGTTGTAAATGTAGAAGAAATGATAAATAAAGAATTCAAAATGTGGAAACAAATTAATGAAAATAGAATATATATATATAAAGGAATAACAAGCATAGAAACTAAAATTGATGATATAAAAGTAAAAAAAATAGCTACAGATGAAATACCTAAAATTGAAATAAATGCAGTTACATATTTAGAAGCACCAGTTGAAAAAGATATAAGAATAGGTTCTGTTACTGTAAAATTAGGAAATGAAGTTATAGAAGAAATAGGAATTAAAGTGGAAAAAAAGGTGGAAAGAAGAAACGTATTTGAATATATTAGGATAATTTCTAATATATATGCAGGAAAGATAAATATAATATAAAAAAAAGAAGCTTTAAGCTTCTTAGTTGGAGCGGGAAGCGGGGCTCAAACCCGTGACCTTCGCCTTGGCAAGGCGACGCTCTATCAACTGAGCTATTCCCGCATAGAACAATAACTATACTATCAAAAAAATGCAAAAAAGTCAAGTAGTTTAAAAAAATAAAAATATGACTTGTATTTTAAATATTAATATGGTATAATCATAATGTTGAAAAAAGCGGTTAGATAGAGCTAAAGCATTATTTGCGGGAGTAATTTAGTGGTAGAATGTGACCTTCCCAAGGTTAATATGCGAGTTCGATTCTCGTCTTCCGCTCCAAAATATAAATATGGCGCCTTAGCCAAGCGGTAAGGCACGAGTCTGCAAAACTCTGATGATCGGTCCGACTCCGATAGGCGCCTCCAATCTTAATAAACTTAGATGGTTATGATAGAGTGTTACATAATATCATAGGCGTTGCAATAAAGTTTCAGTAATTTTTATAAAAAATATATAGGTGGAGCGACATTTTTAGAGTTATATGAAGCATTTATAAATAATAAAAAAATTTACTTATATAATGATATACCTAAAGGAATGTTATATGATGAAATACAAAGCTTTTTACCAACAGTAATACATGGAAATATAGATTTAGTAAAATAATAGTTTTTTAAATATTAAAATTTGATAGAAAATAATTGTGAAATTTATGATGATTTTATCATACTAAATTAAATATGAAAAT
>CALXQA010000057.1 GCA_944390335.1 uncultured Clostridia bacterium | reverse complement strand
TATAAGGAGGTAAAAAATATGGCAAAATATGAATGCATAGCATGTGGATATATTTATGATGAAGAAAAAGAAGGAGTTAAGTTCGAGGATTTACCTGATGATTGGACATGTCCACTATGTGGAGTTGGTAAAGACATGTTCAAAAAAGTAGAAGAGTAGGAAGGAGAATTTAATGGCTAGAGAATTAATTTTAAAAAAATGTAAAAGTTGTGGTGCAATGGTTAAAGTTTTAAAGGATTGTAACTGTGATGAGTGTGGAATTATATGTTGCGGTGAACAAATGAGCAAAGTAGTTCCAAACTCTGTAGATGCTGCAATTGAAAAACATATTCCAGAATATACTGTAGAGGGGGAAAAAATACTTGTAAAAGTAAACCATGTAATGGAAGAAGATCACTATATAGAATGGATTAGTATGGTATCTGATAAAAAAGAATGTACAGTATATTTAAAACCAGGGGAAACTGCTGAAACAAAATTTCACTATATCCCAGGTTCTACAATATATGCATATTGTAATAAACATGGATTATGGAAAAAAGATGTAGAATAAAATATTTTATATAAAAATAGAAGTAAGTATATAAAAAATATTTACTTCTATTTTTTTCTTAAATTGTAAATCATGAGTTGTATACTTTATAACAAAAAGCGTATAAGTTTAGCAAAGTAAGAAAAATTATAACTCTAAAATTATATTATATACCACTTTTATAAATTAATAAAAAAATTAAAGATATATTGCATATATAAATCAACTATCTGCATATAAAACAATAAAATATATGCAGAAAAGCATTGACTATATGCAGATAATATGAAAATTTATAAATTATGCTAAATAATATAAACTTTTTTGAAACATTAAATATCTAAATAATAGTTCATGATAAAATAAGACGAAAATACGCTTACAACTGTTATTTACAGAAAAATCTTCATATGATATAATTATCCAGAAAATTTTTAAGGAAGGAGAAAAATATGAAGAAAAGTACAAAAATTGTAATAGCAGTTTTAATACTTATAATACTAATAGTTATAGCAATTATCGTAGTAAAATCTATTAAATCAGGTGGTAGAAATGAAGAAATAGGAAATGAAAATTCAAATAGTTTATCTATAACTACAGCAGAAGATATGGGAAATTTAATTGATAAACTATATGTAGGATTAGAAGACAAACTTCCAAACACATTAACAAGTTCAGAACTAGATATAAGTAATCCAGAATTAATAGAAACATATACTGGACTTGAAAATCTAGAAGGGATTGAGAGCATAGTTGTATCAGAACCTATGATAAGTTCACAAGCATATTCTTTAATCCTAGTAAAAACAGATACAAATGAAAGAGCAGACGAGATTGCAAAACTTATGGCAGAAAATGTAAACACTAGTAAGTGGATATGTGTAACAGCAGAGAAAGTATATTCAACAAGTAGTGGAAATATTGCATTTTTAATTATGAGTAGTGAAGAATGGGCAAAACCTGTTTATGAAAACTTTAAAAAAGAAGCAGGAAAAATTGGTCCAGAGTATGAAAAAGCGGAAAATATATAAAAATCATGGACTTGAGTTTGGCTCAAGTCTTTATTGATTAATGAAGGTGATAGGCATGGTATTTTCAAGTATAACATTTATATATTATTTTTTACCAATAGTTATATTAATATATTATATAACACCAAAAAAGTATAGAAATTTAATATTACTTATATCATCACTAATATTCTATTTTTGGGGAGAACCCAAGTATGGGATTTTAATGATTATATCAATAATATCAATGTATATTCATGGAATATTAATAGAAAAATTTAAAAAAACAAAATATTCCAAGTTACCAGTTATAACTGGTGTACTACTAAGCATAGGAATTTTATTTTACTTTAAATATTTTGATTTTCTAATAGAAAATATAAACTTATGGTTAAATAAAAAAATAGATACATTAGGAATAGTACTTCCAATAGGAATATCATTTTATACTTTTCAAATGATAAGCTATTTAATAGATGTATATAATAAAAAAGCAAAAGCACAAAAAAATATAATAAAACTAGCTACATATATTGCACTATTTCCACAGCTTATAGCTGGTCCAATTGTAAGATATAGTGACATAGAAAAACAGCTTGATAATAGAGAATATTCTATAGAAAAATTTGCAAAAGGAATAAGACGATTTATAATAGGACTTTCTAAAAAAGTTTTACTTGCCAATATATATGGAGAGCTTACAAATGCATTTTTAGAATATAATGATGGGACAGTACTATTTTATTGGTTATATGGTTTAGCAAATATGATGCAAATATACTTTGATTTTTCTGGATATTCAGATATGGCAATAGGACTTGGAAAAATGCTAGGTTTTGAATTTTTAGAAAACTTTAATTATCCATATATAGCAAAGAGTATTACAGAATTTTGGAGAAGATGGCATATAAGTCTAAGTACATTTTTTAGAGATTATGTATATATTCCTTTAGGAGGAAATAGAGTAAGTAAGATAAAATGGGTACGAAACATATTAATAGTATGGACACTTACAGGACTTTGGCATGGTGCTGCATATAATTTTATTATATGGGGGGTAATGTTTGGAATATTACTTATTTTAGAAAAGACTATTTTAAAAAATATAATAGAAAAAATGCCAAACTTTTTAAAACATATATATGTATTATTAATTGTGATGATAAGCTTTGTAATCTTTAATGGAGAAAGTGGCAATGAAATAATAGAAAGAATAATAGGACTTTTTGGTATAAATGTAACAGGAATATTAAGTAATACAAGTATTTACTATTTACAAAGTTATCTAGTTATTTTAATAATTGGTATAATAGGATGTACTAACTTAATAAAAGAAGTGTCAGAAAGAGTAAATAAAAAGTTTAATAAAATATCTAACATTTTAGAAATATTTATATTATTCTCATTGCTAATACTATGTAGTGCATATATAATTGATGGTTCTTTTAATCCATTTTTGTATTTTAGATTTTAAGGAGTGTATATGAGTGATAAACAAAAATATATAGTAGAAATGGTAATATTTCTTTTTATAATTTTAGGTATCTTTTTTCTAAATATAATAAAAAAAGATGAAGATATATCATTAGCTGAGAGAAGAAAATTAGAAAAAATGCCAGATATCAGTATTGATAAAATACTTAGTGGCAAGTTTTCAGATGATTTTGAAAATTATAGCTCAGACCAGTTTGTATTTAGAGATAATTTAAGAAAAATAAAAAATATATTTCACTTAAATGTATTAAAACAAAAAGATGTAAATGGATATTTCATAGAAGATGAAGTTATATATAAAATAGAATATCCATTAAAAGAATATTCTATTTTAAATGCTTCTAATAAAATGAATCAAATAAAAGATAAGTATTTGAATGATACTAATAAAATATATTATTCTATAATACCAGATAAAAGCTACTTCTTAAAGGATAACAAAAAAACTCATTTACTGCTAGATTATGACAAATTAATAACAATTATGAATGAAAATTTAAAAGACTTTAATTATATAAATCTTTTTGAAACTTTAGAAATAGAAGACTATTATAAAACAGACACACACTGGAAACAAGAAAACTTACTTAAAGTTGCAGAAAAACTTTCTAAAGAAATGAATTTTTATATAGATAATAATTATGAAATAAAAAGCGCAGGAGATTTTTTAGGAGTATATTATTCACAACTAGGTATATTAGGAATTAAAGATGAACTTAAATATGTAGTAAATGATAGTATTAAAAATTCTGTAGTATATAATGTAGAAAAAGATAAAGAAGGAAGTGTATATAATAAAGAAGAATTAACATCATTAGATAAATACAATTTCTTTTTATCCGGACCAACACCTTTACTAAAAATAACAAATAATATATCAGATAATCAAAAAAAATTAATAGTATTTAGAGACTCTTTTGGTAGTTCTCTTATCCCTTTACTTATAAGTGGATACAAGGAGATATATGTAGTAGATACTAGATATATTTCTATAAACTTACTTGGTAATTATATAGATTTTAATAATAGTGATGTTTTATTTATATACAGCACTTTACTTATAAATCAAAGTAGTGGCTTAAAATAAATAATTCTTACGAAAATGTAAGATTAAATATATAAAAAGAAATGTAAATAAAAGTACTTTAATAATATAATTACATCCAGGAGGTGTAGTTTGAAAAATATTAATAAGGTACTTAGTCTTATTTTTGTAACTATAGCAGTTTTTCCTTGTATTTTAGCATATTATTTATTTGTTGAGCAATCTACTGATTATTATACTAAGATAGATAATAGTAAAATTTCAGAATTACCAGTTACAAATAGTATGAAATATGAATATTCATTATTATCATATAATAATGAAGGGAATAGTAAAGAAATTAAATTTAAAACAGAAAGGATATTAAAAGAAGGTGCTTATTTGAAATTAGATTATATGATTATAAGAGGGGTTATTAATTGGGAAGAAGTAACATATGATGAGTTACCAGAAAAAGTAAAAGAAAAATATAATGAATAAATAATATAAAAAATGTATGGCCATTATATTATTAATATGATATATTGATATAAATTGAATATTAATGTAATATGATTAAAAAAGGAGAAAAATATGCTAAAAGCAATTATATATAAAACAAATACTGGTCATACTTTAGAATATGCTAAAATGTTAAGTAAAGACCTTGATATACCAGCATATGATATAAAAGAATTAAAAAAGTTTAAAGAATGTTTAAAAATAGACGACGAAATCATATATATGGGCTGGGTATGTGCAGGGAGAATATCTGGTCTTACTAAAATAAATAATGGCTATAAAATAGTTTGCACAATTGCAGTTGGAGCATATCCAGATAGCAAAAAAAATTTTGAGACTTTGAGAATTGGTAATAATATAAATGATAATAATAAACTCTTTTACATACGAGGAGGAATTAATTTAGAAAAATTAAATCCTTTATTAAAAAAAATATTCAAAATAGTAGGAAGGAAACTAGAAAAGAGTGATAAAGAATATAATAGAGAATTAGCTAATATGTTTATAAAAGGAAAAAGTTTTGTTAGAAAAGAAAATTTAGATAAAATAGAAAAGTATTTAAAAAAGATAAAAGATAAATAAGAAGTAAAAAATAAAAAATTATAAAAAACTATTACATAAATGAAAAAAGTATATTATAATTATATTATAAAAACATACATAAAAAGGTAGAATTGGAAACGAAACATTATATAAATAATGATAACGAACAACACATAGTTTTATGTGCTGTTTTTTTGAATTAAAAAAGAAAGGAGATAAAAAAATTCCAAAAACAAAATTCCAAGATTTTATTTATACCTTAATAATGGTAATAGTTATGGTATACGCAATGGTTTGCTATAATGTAGCGATTAATATGGGAAGTCTTAATAATACGGTATTCTTACTTGCTTTAAAGGAGTTACCAATAATGGGAGTTATAGCATTTTTACTAGAATTTTTCTTGATAGGTAAATTATCACAAAAATTAGCTTTTAGATTAGTAAATCCAAAAGAAGATAAATATATTTTTGTGATACTTACAATATCTAGTATTATAGTATGCTTTATGTGCCCAATAATGAGTTTTATAGGAAGTACTTTTTTTGGTTTTTCTGGTATAGAAAATATTTTTTCAAATTGGATAAAAACCGCAGTACTAAATTTCCCAATGGCATTATGCTGGCAAATATTCTATGCAGGTCCGTTTGTTAGATTTGTGTTTAAAAGGATATTTAGAAAACAATTAGAAAAATAAAATATTAAGATAAAATAATATGTTATATTATTAAAAGTAAGATAATAAAATAGCATATTATTTTTTCCTATAAACTTGGAGTATAATTGAAGTGATATAAAATATAATGTAGATTTTATTAATAAATGTATGTTATATATTTACTAATGATGAATAATTTGTTGTTTAGAAGAAAAAGATATTAAAAAAGCTTTAAAAAATAAATCTAATATGATAAAATAAAAACGAATAAAGTAAAAAACTTTATTCTATACCAACTTCTTCATCCCCCCTTTTTATTTTATATTATCTCATATTTATAATTATATTGATAATATAATTAAAAAGGGGGGTTTTATATTAAAGTAGTATTTAAAATTAATATATAATACATATTTAACTGGAGGAATATAATGGAAAATTTTAGTCTATTTGATAATAATAATGATATGAAAAATGCACCTCTTGCAAGTAGAATGAGGCCTACAGCTATTGACGAAATAGTTGGACAAAAACATATTATAGGTAAGGATAAATTATTATATAGAGCCATAAAAGCAGATAGATTAGGCTCTATAATATTATATGGTCCACCTGGAACAGGAAAAACAACTATTGCAAGAGTAATTGCAAATACAACTAATTCATATTTTAGTAAATTAAATGCTACAAATGCAGGAATAAAAGATGCAGAAAAAGTTATAGAAGATGCGAAGTTTAATTATGGAGCATATAGAAAGAAAACTATACTGTTTATAGATGAGATACATAGATTTAATAAAAATCAACAAGATTATTTATTACCATTTGTAGAAGATGGCGTTGTGACACTAATTGGTGCTACTACTGAAAATCCATATTTTGAAGTAAATAATGCTTTACTTTCAAGATGTAGAATATTTGAATTAAAGCCTTTAGAAAAAGAGGATTTAAAAATATTAATTGATAGGGCATTAGGAGATAAAAAAAGAGGATTAGGAGAAGTAGATATAGTTATAGATGATGATGCAAAAGATTTTTTTGAAGATTCGGCAAATGGTGATGCTAGGAGTGTTTTAAATGCTTTAGAATTAGCATATCTTACAACAATACCAGAAAAAGATGGAAGTATACATATTACACTTGAAGTTGCAGAAAATAGTATTCAAAAAAAGGTTATAAGATATGATACAAATGGAGATAATCATTATGATGCAATTTCTGCATTTATTGAATCAATGAAGCATACAGAGCCAGATGCAACATTATACTATCTTGCTAGAATGCTTGTAGCTGGTGAAGATATAAAATATATTGCAAGAAGAATATGTGTATGTGCATCAGAAGATGTAGGACTTGCTAATTCAAATGCTTTAGAAGTTGCAACATCTGCAATGATTGCAATAGAGAGAGTAGGAATGCCAGAATCGGCAAAGATATTAGCACATGCTGCTTTATATGTATGTTTGTCACCAAAATCTGATACTGTTTATGGAATTATGTATGCAATGAAGGATGTGGAAAAAACAGGCAATATTCCTATACCTACTTTTTTGCAAGATGCAAGCTATAAAAATGCATATAAATTAGGTAGAGGAATAGGACTTGATAATATACATCTATATCCAAACCATTATTCTGGAAAAAATTGTATGCCAGAAGAATTAAAAGATAAACACTATTTTAAATTATCTGGAACAGGGAATGAAAAGAAAATACAGGAATTTTTAGATTATTTAAAAGAAAACTTGAAGAAAAATTTAAATTAATATTTAATTAAAGCAAATAAATAAAAAAGGAAAAAATAAATGATAAGATTAGAAGATTTAAAAGACCAATATGATAAGTTACAAATGAAATATGGAGCAAAAGAATTAAAAGCTATATACAATGGTGGATGCATAAATAATCCAGACATTTGCTTTATATTTATGAACCCAACTGGAAAAAATATTGCATCTAATCCTAATTGGAAAGGAAGAAGATTACCTTGGATAGGAACTAAAAATATATGGAAATTATTCTATAAACTAGATTTATTAGATGAAAAAATATATGAAGAAATTCAAAAAAGGAAACCACAAGACTGGGATGAAAGTTTTGCAGATTTAGTATATGAAAGTGTAGAAAAACATAAATATTTCATAACTAATTTAGGAAAATGTACTCAAACAGATGCAAGAATATTACCTAATTCAGTTTATACTGAATATTTAGAATTATTATTAAAAGAAATTGAAATAATTAATCCAAAAATCATTATAACATTTGGAAACCAAGTTAGTTCCATAGTACTAAATCAAAATATTTCTGTATCAAAATGTAGAAAACAAAGATTTGTAAAAAATATCGAAGGTAAAGAATATAAAATATATCCTGTTTATTATCCTATAGGAAATGGAATGATGAATATAGATAAAGCAATAGAAGATATTAAATTTGTAATAGAAAAAAATAAAAATGAAAGGTGAGTAAGAAAAATTATGGAAAAAGAAATTGTTTTTGTAACACATAATACAGGAAAAATAAAATCAGCAGAAAAATATTTTAAAAATTTAAAGTTTACTACATATAATTATGAATTAAATGAACCAAGAAGTGATGATATAAAAGAAATAGCAACTGCAAAAGTAAAAGAGGCTTTTGAAATAGTAAAAAGACCATGTATAGCATTAGATACAGACTTTAGGATTGAAGAACTAAATGGATTTCCTAGAGCATTTGTTAATTTTTCACTAGATACAATAGGAATAAATGGAATTTTAAAGCTTATGGAAGGAAAAGAAAATAGAAAATGTGCATTTAATGAATGTTTAGCTTATCATGATGGGAAAAATATTCATTATTTTTACGGAAAACATCCTGGAACTTTATCAGAAAAAATACAAGGGTTAGATAGAGCAGAAAAATGGTCAGATTTATGGTACATATTTAAGCCAAAAGGATTTGATAAAACATTAGCACAAATGGATTCAGAAGAAAGAGAAAATAGAAGAAAAATTGATGATTCTGTACAAGCAATGCAAGAATTTGCAAAGTGGTATGAAAATCAATAATTATCTTTAAATATAGAATTGTAAAAAAATATTAAAGCTATAGGTGGTAGTATGAAAGAAATAAAAAAAGAAGAAAGAAGTAAAAATCTAATTAAAAAATTATTAAATGTGTGGGAAGATTCAGTAAAAGCAACACATCATTTTTTATAAGATAAAGAAATTGAAAAAATAAAAGAATATGTACCACAAGCATTAAGCAGTATATCTCATTTGATTATTGAAACTGATGAAAATGAAAATCCTATTGCTTTTATGGGAATAGATGGAAATAAATTAGAAATGCTATTTATTAAAAATAGTCAAAAAGGAAAAGGACTGGGAAACAATTATTAAATTATGGAATAAAAAATATAATGTTAATGAATTAGCAGTAAATGAACAAAATCCAGATGCAAAAGGATTTTATGAGCATATGGGATTTAAAGTATACAAAAGAAATGAATTAGATGACCAAAGAAATCCCTACCCAATTTTATATATGAGACTATATAACTAAATAGTAATTTGTCTCGCAGGTTGCAAGTTTAATTTTAAATAAAATAAGTAAAAAAATGTATAAGATTTAGAGTGAGTATATTAGTTTTGATATGCTCATTTTTAATTAAAATAAAGTAAAATTTATTATAGACTTTTATTAATTATGTAAAACACTCAAAATGTTGTATAATATAGTTGTAGTTTTATATTGCGATATTTTAAAGTATAGGGAGGTAATTTATTTGAGAGAGTTATTTGTAAAAAAAGTAATTGATAGGACTGAAAACTTTTTAGACAATAACCAAAGAAAAATGTTAAAAGAAATACTAACAGAAATATGTTTAAATTACCAAA
>CALXQA010000056.1 GCA_944390335.1 uncultured Clostridia bacterium | reverse complement strand
TTATCAGTCATAAGTAATTTAAACTTAGAAGGAGTAGTTTGAAGAACCTGAACATTATTCTTTAAACATAACTTATTTAACAAAATAGGGTTGTTTTGTTCTTCATTATTAGCCATAACTACTTTCATACCAATTGATAATGGAAGTAAAGTTTCAAAAACAAATATATCAAAACATATAGTAGTAATACAAACAATAGTCTTATTCTCTAAATTCATCCTATCCTTTGTAGCATATATAAAATTAACTACATTAGACTCCTTAATCATAACACCTTTAGGTTTACCAGTAGAACCAGATGTATAAATCAAATAAGCAATATCATCAGGTGTTTTAGAACTCTCAAACTCTTCATAATCTCCATAAATATTATCATCATCTATTAAAATATAATTAATAGATACACTATCTTTATACTTTTCCTCAGTTAATATCAAAGAAATACCGCTATCTTCAATAATATACTTAACTCTATCCTCTGGATAACTAGGGTCAATAGGTAAATATCCAGCACCAGACTTTAATATGGCAAGCATTGAAATTACAATGTTATTAGACCTATCCATTAAAATACCAATAACTTTATTATCTCCAAACTTTCTTAAATAATTAGCAAGTTTATTAACTTTAATCTCAAGTTCCTTGTATGTATACTTTTCATCACCACAAACCAAAGCGATTTTATTTGGAGAAATCTTAACTTGATTTTCAAATAAATCAATAATCCTTAAATCCTTAGGGTAATCCAATTTAGGATAAATATAAGGAACATTAGAAAGCATATTAATTTTAGATATTTGAATATCAGCATTTTTACATACACAATTAACAATATTTAAATAACAATCTAAAAATGTACGCATAAAATCATTGCCAAATAACTTTGTACAATACTCAAGCCTAATATCAAACCCACAATCTGTAGGAGTAACTTCAAGTGAAAAATCAAATTTAGAAGTATTGTTTTTAGGAATAATATAATTAACATCTAATCCATTAAAAGAAAGTTTAGGAATACCACTGCTTTCATATATAAACATAACATCAAATAAAGGATTTCTACTTGAATCTCTAACAATATTTAAATTCTTAACTAACTCATCAAAAGGATAAGACTGATGAGAAAAAGCATTTAAACAATTATTTTTAACAAGTAAAGCAAAATCAGAAAACTTATTAGTAGACTGAATATTTTGCTTAAGAGGAATAGTATTTACAAACATACCAATTACATTAGCAAAATCAGAATTATCCCTTCCATATGTAGGAGTACCTATAATAATATCATTTTGCATAGTGTATTTATAAAGTAAAATGTAATAGCATGAAAGTAAAAACATAAAAGGAGTAATGTTAAGCTTATTACATATATTTGTAATAAAAGGTAAATTATCTAGTTTTGCAAAAATACTATTACCCTCAAAAGAACGTTTATTAGAACGCTCAAACTCAGTAGGCATATTTAACAATGAAATATTATCACTAAAAGTAGAAAGCCAAAACTTTTTATCTTCTTCATTTATATTTTCAGATAAAGCATAATCTATATAATCAAACTCAGGTTTATTAATAGAAAAACCATTATATAAATTAGAAAGTTCATCTGCAAATATCTTAATAGAAGCACCATCACAAATAATGTGATGAACATCAATATTAAGCACATATTTATCATCATAATGATTTAGCTCAATATGAGCCAAAGGAGCTTTTGATAAATCAAATGCCTTTACAAAATCATCATTTTTATAATCAACTACATTCAAATGAAAATCAATGCTATCAACTAATTTTTGTACAACATCACCATTTTCAATAACAAAATAAGTTTTAAAAACATCATGAGTATTTAAAATCTTATTCAAAGCACTTTCTAACCTAGATATATCAGGCTTTTTAGAAAACTCTATGCTAAAAGGAGTATTATATGCCAAGCTATCTTGGTTCATATTAGCCGTGTAGAAAATCGTACGCTCAGAAGAAGAAACAGGATAATATTCGCAAACTTTACGCTTCTTAACATCGCACTTTTCTACTTTAGATAAAGTCTCTAAATATTTAGCAAGCTCTATAATATTAGGATGATTATATACATCTTGAATAGTAACTTTAAAGCACATTTTACTATAAATCTCAGAAACCAACCTAATAATGCTAAGAGAATCAGCACCTAAATCAAAAAAGTTAGTAGAAGCACTTAAATCCTCTATATTAAAAATATTACATAAAATTTCTTTTAGTTTAAGCTCAGTATCAGTAGAACAAGGAATAAACTTATCACTAGTAACAACAATATCAGGAAGACCTTTTAAATCTACTTTACCATTTCTAGTAATAGGGAACTCATCTAAAAACATAATGTGAGAAGGAACCATATACTTAGGTAAAGACTTACCTAAAGCACTTTTTACATCATCTTCAGAAATAGTTTTACTAGAAATAATGTAAGAGCAAATATTATCCTTGCCACTAATATTTTTAATAACAGTAACAGCATTTTTAATGTAGTCACCTAACTTCATAATCTTACTTGTAATCTCATCAAGTTCAATACGTAAGCCATGAAGCTTAATCTGGTTATCTTTTCTACCTAAATAAATAAGTTCACCGCTTTTGCTAGATAAATAACCTAAATCACCAGTGTGATAAACACCATTAAACTTAAACTTATTAAAATAGCCAATACCAACAGAATCACCCTTAACAACAATCTCACCAGGATAATTAGGAGGTAATAAATTGCCATCATTGTTCATAATAAATAATTTAGTATTAAGATATGGTCTACCAATATTAATATCATCAGAAGCAATACACTTGTTAGAAATGCAGCAAGTACATTCAGAAGGACCATAACCATTTGAAATGTGAGCATTAGTATACTGCTTAAGCTTTTTGTATAAGCTAGACTTAAAAACCTCTCCACCCAATTGAATAACCTTAACATTTCTTAAACAATCAGGATAATCTAAAAGTAAACCAATTTTAGAAGGAGTACTAACAATAAAATCAACATTATACTTTTCAATAAGTTTACTAGTGAAAATAGGAATCTTTTGTTCCTCTTCATCAGCCAAGATAACAGTTTTACCATCAAGTAAAGAAACAAAATTCTCAACAATAAACATATCAAAAGAAACCGCACTAGCACTTAAAAAATTCTCACAATTAGAAGTATTAAGCAATTTTTTAAAACTATTTACTAAATTAATAACACTAAGCCTTCTAAGTTCTACACCTTTAGGAGTGCCAGTAGAACCAGAAGTATAAATAACGCAAAAACGATTCTCATTAGAAACATTTATATTAGGCAAAACACTTGAACAATCTTTGCATACATCTAAATTAATACAAGAATAATTTAAATAAAGGTCTGTTAAAACAAACTTAGAATTAGTATTATTAAGCATAAACAAAACTCTATCCATAGGAAGAGAAGGGTCAATCAACATATATGATGCCCCAGACTTTAAAATACCCAAAATAGATATTTGTAAATTAAAACCCCTTCTAAACATAACGCCAATAACATCATCAGAAGAAACATTTTGGCTAATTAAAAAATTGGCAAGCTTATTAGACTCTTCATCAAGAGCCTTATATGACATAATCTTATCCTTAAAAATAACAGCAGGTTTGTTAGGATAAAGCTTTACTTGTTTTTCAAAAATATCAATTAAAGACATATTCTTATCATAAGAAAAATCTGTATTATTGAAACTATCAATTAAATAAATATCATCATCATTAACAATAGCCATATCTTTAATATATGGATTAGACAAAGCAGATTTAGCCATATTAATAATTCTACTATGTAAAAGGTCTATATCATTTTCACTAAACTTATCAGTTTGAAAATAATAGTAAATATTAGACTTATCAGTATCATCCATATCATAAAAATGAGCTTCAATAGACTCAGCAATATTAGAAATAGGGAACCACTCAGTCTCATAATCAACATTAATAGACTTTCTGTTATCTCTAGCATTTTGATAAGAAAGCACAAAATCATATAAATTCTCATTTATACTATATTTATCTTTAATATTTTTTAATAATTTCATATATGGATATTTTTGGTGTCTGAAGATAGAGGTTTGCTTTAATGAAACCTGATCTAAGAAATCAATAAAATTAATGTTAGAATCAATATTAATTTTAAATGGGACGGTACTTACAAACATACCAGAAGTATTTTTTTCTTTAAAATTGCTTCTATTTAAAACCGGAGTACCTAATATAGCAGAAGATGTATTGTTAATCTTTGCTAGATAAATAGAAAAAATTGCCATAAAAAATGTGTAAATAGAACATTTGTGATTTTTGCAAAAATTTCTTATAGTGTCGTAAAACACATCGTCAAAGGAACATATTTTCCTAGAAGCATTAGAACTGGTACTTTGACTACCTTTGTATATATATGTAAGCTCTGGAAAGCTTTTAAAATCATTAGTCCAAAAATCTTTATCCTTTACATACCTTTCACTTTTTTCATACTCTTCGCAAGATGCAATGTATGTAGAATATGATGGATAAGGAGTAAAAGTCTCAAAAGAACTATTATTAATACTTAAAAGCTTTGAGTAAATATCTGTTATTTCAGAAATAAATAAGCTTAAACTCCAAGCATCTGCAATTAAATGGTGAAAAACAGTTATAACTCCGACCCCTACCATCATTCAATCTAAAAAGAATAAACTTAAATAGATTAGAATTAAAAATTTTAAGGGGTTTTGATACAACCTCTGTAGTAACGTTATTTAGTTCGTCAATACTATCTACAGAGATTAAATCCAATTTAAAAGGTGTATATTCAGTTAGTCTTTGAATCGGCTTTCCATCTTTTAAATCAAAATGATAACGAATCACTTCGTTATTCATAACATAAATATTAGTGGCCTTTTCCAAAAGAGAAAAATCAACTTTGTCTTTAATAAATAAATAACCACCTATAGTATTTATATTACTGCCGCTATAAAACATTTCAGAGTTCCAAACATTTTCCTGCTGATCTGTGAGTCTAAAAAACTTTTCCATATTCAACATCCTTTCAAATGAGTTCGCTAAATATATTATACACAAAAAATCGAAAAAAGCAACAATTTGTCAAAAAAGTTTTTAATTTCAACCAAAGGGGACGGGCCTTTTTGGTTGAAATTATTTTTAAAAAAACGCTATAAGTATATATATATCAACACTTATAGACATGTTAATAAATAAAAATATTGAAAATAAAAAATTAAAGCATTTTATAATTATATTATTTTAATAAATGAAAAATTATGTTACTTCAACCAAAAAGGCCCGTCCCCTTTGGTTGATTACTATTGAAAAAATTAATTTTTTAGTATATTATTATATTAAATTATATAAATAGTATATATTTAATTAAGGAGAAAAGATATATGAAAAATAAGAATATTGAAAATGCTAAAAGTGCTGAGAATACTAAAAGTACTAAAGAAAATGAAATGATTTCTTTAATTCCTAAAATGAATAATTACAGAGAAATATTAGAATATGCTAAAAAAAATTATTCAAATAATATAGCATATAAGTATAAGAAAAATCCAGAAGAGAAACCAGCAAAATATGTTGAAAAAACATATAATGAAACTATTAAAGATGTTAAGGCTTTAGCTACTGCTTTACTTAAAAGAGGTTTGGCTAATAAAAGAGTTGCTTTAATTGGTGAGAATAGATATGAATGGTGTGTTAGCTATTTAGCAGTGACTTGTGGAGGTATGATAATAGCTCCTTTAGATAAGACTCTTCCAGATAAAGAAATTACTGAACTTATTAAGAGAAGTGAAGTAGATGCAGTTATTTTTGAGAAGAAACATGAAGATTTGTTTAAAAAACTTAAAGCTGATGAAAAAATAAAATTAAGTACTTTAATTTGTATAGATAATAATAGAAATGAAGACAAAAAAGATAATGAAAAAGATGATGAATATGAAAAATCTAATGAATCTGATGAAGCTAACAAAGATATAATTAGTTTTTCTAGTCTTTTAGCAGAAGGTGAAAAGTTAATTAAAGAAAAAAGTAAATTATATGATAATGTTGAAATAGATAGCAATGGTATGTCTATAATGTTATTTACTTCTGGAACAACTAGTGCTGCTAAAATTGTAATGCTATCACAAAATAATGTATGTTCAAATATGTATGCATATCAAACTCATTTTAAAATTAGGCAAGATGATACTTTACTTTCTTTTCTTCCAATACATCATACTTTTGAATGTAGCATTACTATTTTATATGGCTTTTATAGTGGGGCAACTATTGCTTTTTGCGATGGATTAAGATATATACAGGCTAATTTAAAAGAGTATGAAGTTTCAATCTTTGTTGCTGTACCTTTAGTTTTGGAGACAATGTATAAGAAAATTGTTAAGGCAATAGCTGACCAAGGTAAAACAGGATTAATTAATACAATGACTAAGATTTCAAATGGTCTTTTAAAATTACATATTGATATTAGAAAAAAAGTTTTTAAGCAAATATTAGATAATTTTGGCGGTAAATTAAGAATGGTGTTATATGGTGCTGCTTCTCTTGATAAAGATACTATAATTGGTTTAAATAACTTTGGTATCAATTCTATTCAAGGATATGGGTTAACAGAGTCATCTCCTGTTCTTACAGCAGAAGCGGAAAATAAGCATAAACCTGGTTCTATAGGATATCCTTTAGATAATGTGGAAATTAAAATACATAATCCAGATAAGGAGGGTATAGGAGAAATTTATGCAAAAGGTCCGAATATAATGCTTGGATATTATAATGATGAGAAGAAAACAAAAGAGGCTTTTGAAGATGGTTGGTTTAAGACTGGTGATTATGGATATATTGATGATGATGGTTTTATCTTTATTACTGGTAGAAAAAATGATATTATTGTATTAAGAAATGGAAAAAATGTATATCCACAGGAAATAGAATTTTTAATCTCTAAATTACCTTATGTTGTAGAATGCATGGTCTTTTCTAGAGAAGAATCTAAAACTGATACTTTACTTATGGCTAAGATTGTATATAACAAAGAGGTTATGGAAAAGAATTATCCTGATATAAGTAAAGATGATTATGAAAAGGTTATTTGGAAGGATATTAAAGAAATGAATAAGAATTTACCTACTTTTAAACATATTAAAAAAATTATAGTTACAGATGAACCTATGATTAAAACTACTACTCAAAAAGTTAAAAGAGCTGAAGAAATAAAGAAAACAGAAAAGGAATTACAAAAGGTTAATTAAAAAATTATAAAAATAAAAGTCATGTATTAAAATATATATGACTTTTTATTTTATTCGCATTTTGCGTAAAAGCGATAAAGCGTTATATTTCACTCATGTTTTGTAATTTTCTTTGTTATACTAATTTTATTAATAGTATAAGAGTAGGAGTGAAAATATGACTTTGCTAGAAGCAACTAGAAAAAGAATAAAGGAATTATGCAGAGCAAGAAATATGAATGTAAATCAATTGGCAATAAGTTCTGGACTAAATCCATCAACTATTAGAAGCATTTTTAAGATAATAAAGAAAGCTCCATCTTCTCAAACTATTTACTACATTTGTATAGGGCTTGGTATGTCAATAAAAGACTTCTATAATAGTGATTTATTTGAAGAATTAGATGATGATTAAACTTTTTTTAAAATAATAAATAATCTACCAGAATTTATAAAAATAGCTAACTAAACAAAAGATATAATAAAAATTGAAGGATATATACAAATATTAATGTATATATCCTATATTTTAAATTAAAATAAGTAATTACAATAATATAAGTCTCTATTAATAAAAGTGTTTCACTTTTGTTCTGAATAAAAAAATTAAGTTTTTCCTATTCAAATCAAAAAGATATTGCATAAAATTTTACAATTTTCATATACTATTACTACATTAGTGTCCATAGCATCTATGCTATGTTAATCATTAATATAAGGAGAAAATCTAAAATATTGATTTTCTCCTTTTTTACTAGTAAGACATGTATCTTTTAAGTTTTATCTATCTATACCCTATAAATCTTTATCATTTATTCCTGTTTCTTGATTTATATTTATTACACTTCCATCTTTAATTTTTTTCATCAACATATCCTTATTTTTATTTCCTTAGCTATTATTCATAAATTTTTTTAATTTTATCATAAATTATAATGGTCGTAAATGATTTTAAATATTTGTTAATTTATTAATATTTTTTCAATTATACCTCATTTTATAATTCTCAAAATCTATATTCATGGTCTTTATTATTCTACTTTAAATTCCTCCGAAACACAGGATTTTGGATCTGTCATAACTCCTATTCCCTATGAGTTATGATGTACCTTCATAAGTCGATGGATCTAAGAGACAATAAGTTTTTTCATCACATACTTTCATTTGGATGATTTTATAATGTTTTTAAGCAACAAAAAATCAACCAGATTTTATTATCTGATTGATTTTTGCATCTTTCTATTCTATTAGTTCGAACAAAAACTCGTCTTGGTGCGTCTGGAGGGATTCGAACCCCCGATCTGCAAGTTCGTAGCCTGCCATTCTATCCAGCTAAACTACAGACGCGTAAATCTATTACACAATTAATTATACACATAAAAACTAAAAAATTCAAGTTATTTAATAATAATCCCTAATAATTTAGAAATTTCAAGGGCTTGTGAAGTATTAACCTTTAATCCCTCTAACATATCCTTATCTAATATAATTCCAGAAATGTCACATGTAGAAAAATCTAAATTATTTAGATGTGAATTAAAAAAAGAAGCTTGTGTTAATAATGAATCTTCAAATATTAGTTTATTAAATTTAAAATTATCAAAATTAGTATATTTAAGTGAAGAATTAGTAAAAATACAATCCTTTAAACTAGAATAAGTAAAATTAGAATAATCCAATAAACAGTTATTAAAAGAAGAAGATAGGAAATTAGTATTAATAAAACTACTACCAAGAATTTTACAATTATCAAACTTAACTTTAGAAAAAGAAGAATCATCAAAATTGCAACTAGAAAAATTACAGTTTGTAAATAAAGTATTAAAAAAACTAACTTTATTTAATATGCTATTAGAAAAATCACAATCTGTAAAACTACAATTCTTAAACTCTATATTTCTAACATTAATAAGACCACTTAATAAAGAAAATGATATATTGCAAATATCCTCTTCTTCATTATATTTATTCTCAATAAACTCTATGCTATTTGAAGATATATCCATAAAAAATCACCAAGTCAATTATAATATATATATATATAAAAGACAATAAAAAAATAATGGGTGAAAACACCCATCATTTGGTAGAAATGTCACTGTTGTCACCTTCCTTAAATGGTTTCTGAGGTTCATAAGGTGCGGTAAAATTTCCTAGTCCTGTGTTTGGATAACAATTGGCTTGAAAAACATTCCCATCGCACCCACATACATATCCTGTTTTGCTTTTGACTTCTGCCATTTTCCATCACTCCTAAAAAATAATGTATTTTTAATTATATCACGAAACATATGTAAAATCAAGGCATTTACACAAAGAATTTTTTCGTTTGTACTACTTTTTTTAATTCAATAAAAAAAATAAGCACATATTTTTACGTAAATTATGGTATTTTTTCTGCTTTTGTGTTTGGCAAGTATTTCCATTTTCAAAATAGCACAATATCCCTATTACA
>CALXQA010000055.1 GCA_944390335.1 uncultured Clostridia bacterium | reverse complement strand
TTAATTTTTTCTATCTGCATATTTTCACTTTATATCTGCTACTGCATACTTTATTGCATTACTTTTTTGTTGAAAAAAATTCTTTAAGTAACAATATAGACGAATTAGAAGATATTTATAGAGATTATGAAGCTTTATATAGACAAGATTTAGTTAATCATTTATATATGCCAACTAAAGATGTTACAATTATAGCTAACTATCAAGATATAAAGCCTCAATTGATACATAAATTTATAAGGAATCCTCAAAAATTTATGGAAATGGAGATATCAAAAGCTAAAGAGAAAATTATTTCTGAAAGAAGAAATAAAAATACTAGTAATGAATTAACTTTAGATGAACAAAAAAGATTAGATAATATGATATCTCAAATAAATGCAAACCTAAATCAGTATAGAGTAAATTATTCTACTGATGGACAAGGTACAATGTATAGTGATTCCATAGGCTTTGATTACTATCATTCAGATACTAGTAATCAAATATCAGCTTCTATATTCAAAGGTGATGAATTTATACACACTTCCCATTGTGGAATAATTGGAATAGGATTTAATTCTGAAACATTAAATCCTGAAGCAATTGCTATTTCTTCTAATAGTTACAAAACTACTAATAAAGGTTTAAATAATTTAGAATATAACGAAGAAGATGAATTTAGAGAAATGAGTTCCCCTTTTCCAGAATTAATAAAATCAAACGGAAATTCAGAAGTTGTTATGCATAGAAGAGGTTTAGATTTTGATACTAAAGCAAGTTATATTTTTGCAACTATAGATAGTTCTAATCAGAAGCAAACTAATGAAATTATAAGCAAGCTTAAGCAAATCATGAAAGAAGAGAATTTAAAAGTAGTTATATATGATATTTATAAAATTAGACAATCACTATACTTATCAAAAGAAAAGAACAATTTAGAAAAATCAAGATAAAATTAATCATAATATTTTTAATCATTTAAAAATAGAAAAGCAAAATATTTAAAGATTTATATTTTACTTTTCTATTTATATTTATAATATGCTTTGTATTACACTTTATATAATATTATCTTGAAACTAAATAAATTATACTCTGTGTATCATCTTCATTATCTAATAATACTTCATATTCATTAAAACCTGTACTTTCTAATATTTTATTTAAAGTATCTTCTACATTCATCCATTTTTTTATACTAAGTATGTATTTATTTTGCTTTTGCAATTCTTCGTCTTCTCTCAAAAAATCTAACTTATCATAGTTCATGTTAATTATAATTGACTTATTATATATCATAAATTCAGGTATACTAGTTAAATATGTAAAAGCATTATCTACTGCATAAACATAATCTAAGTCTTTATATTCATTTGCAAGTTCTATATATTTATTATATCCTTTATATAGATATTTAGGTTCATTAGTAATCATTCCATTTATTGTTATAATAAAAAAACTTCCTACTACTATTAAATATTTAATTTTAATATTTCTAAATATATTAAATGCTAATATAACAAATATTATCGCTATTTCAGGTAATATAGGCATGATATATCTTATAGCATATTTTGCATCTGTATCAGGTGCCATTTTTGATATTAATATAAAATATATTATGGTTGGAATAACTATCAATAAATATTGATAATAGTTTATTATTTTTTCTTTCTTAACAACCTTTTTTATTAATATTATTGCTCCACCTAGTATAACTAATACAATTGTTAATAGCAAAAAAATATTATTAATACTAAATGCTTCTGATAATCTAATTAAGTAAAATCCTATAGCATTAAAAATACTCATACTTCCAGCTTGGCCACCAGCACCTCTATATGAGAAAAATATATGATAAATAGATGCTGGAAATATTATTATACCTGTAATAGCACTTACTATGTGCAAAATTAAATATTTTCTAAATGTTTTGTATTCTTTTTTTATAATCATTTTTATACTCATTAATATAAAAACTAATATAACAAAAATGCAAAAATAATATTGAGTTAAAAAACCAAGTAGAATAGTTCCCCACAGTTTCCATTTATCTTTTTTAGTAATTTCTAAATTATTATGCAATATTTTTAAATTCAAATATAAATATGTTATACAGAAAAATGTTAGCATTGAATACATTCTTAAGAAAATAACTGTTGACGCTGCTCCCATACTTAGTCCATATAGTAATATAGTTATTAATCCAAGCCATTTTTTATCAAATAATATAAATATTTTTCTGATTATATTACATGTTAATAAAAAGAAAATAATATTTATAAAAAATATTATATATTTTGAAAAAGTCCCATAAAAAATGCTAGATACTAAATGAACAAGCATATAAAAAAGTGGTGGGTGGACATCTCTTGACTGATTATAGTAAACAGACAAATAATTAAATACATCATCCCCTTCTACTACAACATATTCTTTAGCATCTTCTGGGGTTTTCCATTCTGGTTTATCTTTACTATGTATTTCATTTGATAGTTCTCCCCATTCGTCTTGATGATTCATATAATAAAATATATTGCTTATTGTATCTCCTAAATTCTCTCCTATGATATACTTTTCTATAGTTCTATTTAAATAATCTGATTTATCTGCTGCTTGGAATAAATTATCCCATTTATAGTTTGAAGAACCATAAGAAAATACTTCATCCTCATGAAATCCTTCCTTCTGATTTATCCAAAAGAACATAAATATTGTTACAATAATTAATACTATTATAGTTAATATATTAAATGACATCTTTGTATTTAATTTATTTAGTATATTTTTCATGTTTTTTTCTCCCTCGTATAAATAATATCATTTATTTATGTGAAATACAACCAAAATATAAAAATATAACAAGAAAAGGAAAAAGTCCAGGATAATCTGTTATCCTAGACTTTGCAGATGTCTATTTTTGCATTGTAGCTGTTTCTACAATTTCTTGTAGTAGCCTTGGTGGGATTGGATATGCAGAGATTACTATTCCAGCATTTTCTCCCTCATATCTGAAGGAAAATGGCTGTCCGCTTGGCTCAATTTTCCCATTAAGTACGCCTCGTTTTTTGTCCTTTTCCATCCAAACGATTGACATCTTTCTTCACTCCTTTTTTCTATAAACGGTATTTTTTATTATATCTCTTTTAGTAAAAAATGTCAAACTTAATTTCTAGATTTTTTCCACTCAGTATATAATATATCTTTTAATACTAACATAGCATCTTGGTTAGTTAAGTTATAATTTTCTTGTAATTCCTTTGATAAGCTATTTAAAATAGTAGCATATTTATTTATATCTACTTTATTTTTATATTCTTTCAAAACAGGATATTTTTTACTCCATATTTTATTCCAGTCTATATTAGAGCTAATATTATCATCATTTATAATATTTTCTACATCATTTTGATTAAGCATTATCTTTTACCATCCCATTCTTCTAAAAATTCTCTTAAAAATTCTTCAAGGAATTTTTTTCTTTTTTCTCCTATCCTTTTTGCCTCTTTAGTATTAAGTAAATCATTTAATTTTAATAATTTATCATAAAAATGCATAATTGAAGTTTTAGAACCATTTTTCTTGTATTCTTTCTCTTCTAATTTATAATTTTGTATTTCTGGTATGTGCATTGGCTTATGTTTATATCCTCCATATGCAAAAGTTCTTGCAATTCCAATTGCTCCCATACCATCTAGCCTATCTGCATCTTGCACTATCTTTCCTTCATCTGATAAATTCTTTTTTTCTTTTATATTTGAACTATATCCCAAGTTCTCTATACTATGCAATATATTTTCTAAATCTTCTTTTTGAATATATTCATATACTTTTAAATTTCTTAAGTCATTTATTAAAGCATCCCTCACATTTACATTTGTAAACTTATGGTCATACAAATCATGCAAAATAGCTATCATTACAATAATAAATTCATCCTTTTTTTCTTCTTTATTTATTAATAAAGCATTATTTACAACTCTCATTATATGATAATAATCATGACCAGTACAATCATCTTGCATTTTAGTTTTTACATAATCTTTTACAACTTCAATTATTTCTGAATTATTCATATCAAATTAATCCTCTATATCTATTTGAGCTCTGTTAGTTCTAATTTCTTTGCAAATATTAGATACTTTTACATGTCTTGGGTCATTTTTATATTTTTTTAAATCTTCCATATTATCAAACTTAGAAATTAAACATGCATCAAACTCTGCATCTTTTTTTACACTTTCTTTTACTTCCATAAACTTAATTTCAGGAATAATTCCATATAGGCTTTTTAACCCATCTAAAAATTCTTGTTTTCTTTCATTCTCATTTTCTTTAAACTTCCACATTACAATATGCTTTATCATATTTACCTCCCTATTACATCATATAAATTTTTAAACTCATATCCATTATTTCTTAGATATGATATAATCTCTGGCAAGCACTCATATGTTAATATTTTGTCTTGTGCATCATGCATTAATATAACTATACTTGTTTTATTTTGGATAGTATTATAAAAATTCTCCATTATTTTTTCTTTTGTATTAGCACCTGCAGCATCATTAGTAAGTGCATTCCAATCTAAGCTTGCTATCCCATTTTGTTTTAGTAATTCTTTAGCTTGCTGTTTAACATCATGGTATTTTCCTCCACTAGAACCGCCTGGAAACCTAAATACTAAAGAGTTATAATTATTGTTCCCTATTGCCTTTTTTATAAGTTCATTTGTTTTGTTATATTCATCTAATACATTCTGAGTAGATGCATATATATCATCATATCTGTGAGAATATCCATGGTTAGCAATATAGTGACCTTCTTCAAATTCTCTTTTTACTAAGTTTGGATTAGCTTCTACTTTAGTCCCAAGCACAAAAAAAGTAGCCTTTATGTTTTCTTGTTTCAAAAGGTCTAAAATATATGGTGTAACCGAAGTAGAAGGTCCATCATCAAATGTCAAAAATACTCTTTTGTTATCTTGATGTTTATATATATTATTAATATTAGTTAATTCTTCTTCACTAAGTGGTGCATATTTTTGTTTGTCTTTCTCTTCTTTTATTTCATTCTCTTCATTTATTTTATTAATCCATAAATTATAGTCATTTACACTTCTTCCAATTTTATATGCATTAACTATTTTTATAATTGTTATAACTATTAATATTAATAATATAGCCATTAAGATAACTAAAGCTACTTTAGTTTTATTTAGTTTCCTATTATGAGTAATTAAATCATTCATTTTAGTTTCTCCATAAAATTAGCTTATATATATTATATCCCAAAATGAAAAATAAGCAATATCTTAATTAAAAATATTGCTTATTATCTTATACTTATCTTTTATTTTTTATTCTTCTTTTTTGCTTCCATTTAATTTTAATAATTTCATAATTTCCACTATAACAATTGGAGATAATATTAATAGCAACATTTCTACAATATCTTGTACTGGTAATACTGGTATACTAAACACATTTCTAAGTGCTGGTACTGCTAATATTACTATCATTAAAGCTGCTGATATTGCAAGTGCTAGAATTAACATCTTATTTTTAAATGGATGTGTTTTAAATACTGACTTTTTAGCATTTCTTACATTAAATACATGAACAAGTTCTGCAAATGCAAGTGTTACAAATGCCATTGTCTGACCTATTTCTACTTTAACTTCTTGCATACTTAATCCTTCTATTTTTGGTAATATTTCTTCTGGTGTTGCTATTCCTATTATAAATGCTGCAAGTGTTATTAGACCTATCATTGTTCCTTGGTATATGACTCTCCAAATTCTTGATTTAGTAAATATTCCTTTATCTTTATTAGGCTTTTTCTTCATAATATCATCTTCTGCTGGATCTACTGCAAGTGCTAATGCTGGAAGTGAGTCTGTAACTAGGTTTATCCATAATATATGCATTGGAAGAAGTGGTTCTATTAAGTTTATATCTATACCAAAAGCATTACTTAAAATTGGTGTTATTAACATACAAATAAATAATAGTACAATTTCTCCTATATTACTTGAGATTAAGAATTCTATAGCTTTTAAAATATTTGCATATATTCTTCTTCCTTCTTCTACAGATGATACTATTGTAGCAAAATTATCATCTGTAAGTATAACATCTGCTGCTTCTTTTGAAACATCAGTTCCTACTATTCCCATAGCACAGCCTATATCTGCTTGTTTAAGCGCTGGTGCATCATTTACACCATCACCTGTCATAGCTACTATTTCACCTGCTTTTTGCCATGCTTTTACAATTCTTACTTTATGCTCTGGTGCTACTCTGGCATATACACTATATTTTCTAATATTATTGTCCAACTCTTCTTCTGTCATCTTTTCGAGTTCTCTACCTGTTATTGCTTCATCTTCATTTTCTAATATTCCTAAACTTTTAGCTATAGCTGTAGCTGTTATTTTGTGGTCACCTGTTATCATAACAGTTTTAATACCTGCTTCTTTACACTTTTCTACTGCTTTTTTAGCTTCTTCTCTTGGTGGATCTATCATTCCACACATTCCGCAAAAGATTAAGTCTTTTTCTAAATCTTGAATATTTTCTTTACTTGGAAGTTCATTTATATATTTATATCCCATTGCTAGAACTCTTAGTGCATCTTTTGCTAGGCTTTCATTTATTTTCTCAATGCTTAAAATTTTAGATTGTAAATCTTCTTTTACTTCACCATTTTGTATATACCTATTACATATTTCTAGTAATTCATCCAATCCACCTTTAGTACATACTATATATCCATCTTTATATTTATTTACTGTTGTCATAAGTTTTCTATCTGAATCAAATGGTATTTCCATTACTCTTTCAAATGAATTTATTTCATTCTCACTATGTCCTACATTTAATGCTAAACTTGTTAATGCAATTTCAGTAGGATCTCCTGCAAACTTATTATCATCAGATATTTTTGTATCATTGCAAAGCATTCCTACTAATATTGTTTTTTGCAATTCTTCACTAGTTTTTTCTAATTTTTTTACTTCTTCTATATTTATAACTAAACCATTTGCATATATTTTTTGTACTTCCATTTTATTTTGTGTAAGTGTTCCTGTTTTATCTGAACATATTACTGATGCACTACCTAAAGTTTCAACTGCTGGTAATTTTTTTACTATTGCATTTTTCTTAACCATTCTTTGAACACCAATTGCTAAAACTATAGTAGATACTGCTGCTAATCCTTCTGGAATTGCTGCTACTGCTAAGCTTACTGCTGTCATAAACATATCAATTAAATCTTTTCCATATGCTAATCCTATTGCAAATATAACTATACAAATTAGAATAGCCATTATTCCTAAGCTTTTTCCAAGTTTATTTAATTTTTGTTGAAGTGGTGTTGCAGTTTCTTCTACACTATTTAACATTCCTGCAATATTTCCTACTTCTGTATGCATTCCTGTTTCAACTACTATACCTTTTCCTCTACCATAAGTAATTAAGCTTGATGAAAATAGCATATTAGTTCTATCACCAATGCCTACTTCTTCGTTTTCAATTAATTCCGAATTTTTTTCTACTGGTACAGATTCACCTGTAAGAGAAGATTCTTGAGATTTTAAATTAGCACTTTCTACTATCCTAATATCTGCTGGTACATAATCACCTGTATCTACTACTACAATATCCCCTTTTACTAATTCTCTTGATGGTACAACTATTACTTTTCCATTTCTTACTACTTTAGCAGAATAACTACTCATTTTCTTTAAAGCTTCTAATGATTTTTCTGCTTTACTTTCTTGTACAACGCCTATAACTGCATTTAATATAACTACAATTAATATGATTATAGAATCTGTAAATCCTTCCCCTTGCATCTGACCTACTACTCCAGATATTATTGCAGCTATAATTAAAATTATTATCATAAAATCTTTAAATTGTTCTAAAAACTTTACAAAAAGACTCTTCTTTTTCTTTTCTTCTAGTTCATTAAAACCATCTTCTTTTTGCCTTTTTTTTACTTCTTCTTCATTAAGCCCTACATCAATATCAGTATTTAATTCATTTTTAATTTCATCAACTGACTTATTAAACCACTTCATACATTTCCTCCTAAACTCATTCTTTAGTTAATATTTACCTTTTTAGTAAAATATATGCAAAAAGCAAGACTAATAAGAATATTTTTTGTAATTCTTAAAGTCTTGCTCACCTTTATATAGGTAACTAACCAGATTTCTCTTGCTGTTGGTTAGTTGTTTTTGAGCTACTCCCTTTTTGCTTTAAATATTTTAGCAAATATTTTTATATAAATCAAGTATTGAGTTAATCTTTTTTCTATGATATAATATTTATATATTATTTTGCGGGTATAATTTAGTGGTAGAATGTCATGCTTCCGACCTGATTGCGCGAGTTCGATTCTCGCTACCCGCTCCAAAGAATGTATATTTTTAAAAGTTTTTAAAACTTCTTAAGGTTCTTTAAATCATAAAACTATTGAAAAATAAAGACTTTTTGATATTGAAAATATTTTTGAACTTTTAAAAAATTCTTAAAAATCTTTAAAATTATGAAAAAATTACATTAAAATTTTAAAAATATTTACATTAAAAAAGATAGTATTTGATATTACTAGCTTTTAGTATTTTTTAATAACTATATTTAAATTTAAATATATTGAATCTTTTTTACTGTTACATTTATTTTAATTCTTTTACTAACTTATTGATATATTTTTCTTCTTTTGAGATTTTATTATTTTTTGCCTCGTTTAGAATTAATTCAATATATGATTTTGCATTATCATATTCTTCATACTCAATCATTTCTAGTATTTTTTTAAAATTTCAATTACTTTTTTCTTTCCATATTATGCCTTTTATTATTTTTAATATTAGAATAATTATTTTCTAAATGCCTATACTATAGCGTAGTTATATTGTAGCTAAGTTAATTTTACAATAACTATATAAAATTTTCAATATGAGGAGTATTTTATGGTTTATCTTAGAGTTAATGAACTTTTAAAGGAAAAGAATAAATCTAAATATTGGTTAATTAAAAACATGGAGGGTAGTTATCAAGCAATATCTAGATTAATCAATAATGAAACTATTGCAATACACTTTGATACAATTGATAAAATATGTGATTTATTAGATTGCGAACCTGGAGATCTTTTCAAAAAGACTAACTAGTCTTTTTTATTTTTACTCTTGACTCTTATTTGGAGGTTATCTATACTATAAAATAGTTATTCTATAGTTAGGTTACCTATTTTATAGAGTTTAAAGATATATTAATAAACTCAAGAGCAAACAAAGGTTTGAAGCAATATGAATTAGCTAATATGCTTGGTATTTCCAGACAAGCTGTATCTAAAGGGGAAGTTGGCTTGTGTGAACCTGATTTAGACAATTTTATTAAACTTGCTTCATTATTCAATGTAAGTTTAGATTATTTAGCATGTAATAAATATAATAATCAGCTAATTAATTATAATAAAAAAGCTTAATTTATTAAATATAATTTTTATATTCATTGTTTTATTTTTTATTTTATACAAGTTTGCTTCTATTTTAATCATCATATAATTTAATTATATATTTTATCTAAATTTTGACAAAAAAAAGCGGTAGGGCTAGTTTCCCAACTCTACCATTTAGTCAAGAAAGTTTAGGTAGGTTGACATTCCTACATCTCCTAACTATGGGGGACGGCTGCCTGTTCCGTCCTCAGAAACTTTCTTTATTAGTATATGCTAATATTATAATAACATACATTTAATTTTTTTCAAGTTTTTTAACGCCTTAATTTTAAAACTGTAAAAAGTTTGTAAGATTATTTGCTTTATACTTTAATGTTTTTTATTTTTCAAATAATACTTTTTCTGACTTATATTGTTTTATTATAATCGCTAATACTATACTAATATAAATTGCTGTTGATATTGTAAGTAGTATAATATTTAT
>CALXQA010000054.1 GCA_944390335.1 uncultured Clostridia bacterium | reverse complement strand
TAAAAATACTTGAAAAAATATATAAAATAATTGTATAATAGGTAAAGAAAATATGTGTAGAGGTGAAAGATGAAAACAAAAAAGATAATTTTAAGAATTATATATATATTGTTAATAATACTTGCAATATTTAGCATAGTTAGTAAATGTGTATATGGAGTATCATTACCATCTAATATGAGTGATATATATAACAATTCAGACCCTACTGTAGGAAAAATAGGTGGACAAGTAATATGGGTAATTCAAATAATATTTTATGCTGCTGCAGTAATAATAATAATGTTTGCAGGTGTAAAATATATGGCAGCTGCACCAGAAGCAAAAGCAGAATTCAAAAAGAAGATGGCATATATGGTAACAGGTGCAATATTTTTATTCGCTGCAGGCTCATTAGTAAGGTTAATAGGTGGAATAGCAATGAATAATATATAAATAAAGAAGGTAGAGAAAATACTCTACTTTCTTTATTCGTTTTTATTTATAAATTTCCATAAAAGTATTGAAAAACATGTATAAAAAATTATATAATATAATATATTATGGGTAATTATAATCAAATGGGGAGAAAGTATGAAAAAAATAAAAAATATCTTAATAATAATAAGTATTATAATGTGTATATACTTTGCAAGTAATGAAGTATACGCATCAGCAAGCGAGTGGAAAGGACAAGCAGACAAGTGGTTACAAAATGGAATGCAAAATCCGCCAATAACTACAGAAGAAGCATGGGCAAAACTATTACCAATTGGGCAAATATTAGTTGTAGTAGCATCAGTAGTATTAGTAATATGCTTTATGTATTTAGGAATAAAATATATGACAGCAGATCCATCAGGAAAAGCAGATGTAAAACAAAAGCTAATAGGATTAGTAGTAGCAACAGTAGTAATATATGGTGGAATGGGCATATTTGCTATAATAGTAAACTTAATGAATTCAATATTAGCATAAATAAAAAACAAAGGAGGAAAAATAATGGGAAGTTATTATATACCAAGTAATAATTTAAAAGGAGAAAGTAGAATACTATATATATTCACAACAAAATCACTTCTATTTACAGGAATAGGAGCAATGGTAGGTTTTGTATTCTACTTAATATTTGGACTAATATTAGGGTTAACAGTCTTAGGATGGATTCTAATGGGATTATTTGCATTAATTGGATATGGAATAGCAACAATAAAAATGCCAAGTAGTGGAACATCAAAAATAGCAAAAAATGTAGGAGGAGACTCAATAGATGATATTATAAAAAGATATATCATATTTAAGAAAAATAGAAAAGTATACACATATGCTTTACCTAGAAAAGAACCTAACTATGAAAACTTAATGAATAGCTTTAGTATTGATAAAGTAACAGATAAGTTAGTAAAAGGTAATACAAAGGAGGAAAAATAATATGGATATGGTAAATATGCTTAATTTAATATTAGTAGTAATATTAGTAGTAATATTACTGTTGGGAATCATCGCTGTTTTGCTATATGTAAAAATTAGAAATAAAAAAGCACCAAAAGATGAAACTATACACATAAAACAACCAGAGCAAAAAAATAACTTAATAACAAGAGATGGAAAAGAAATAGATTCTATATATAAATTTATGGAATTTGATGAAATTAAAGACAATATGATAATAAGAAAAAATGGCAAACAATATGTAATGGTAATAAAATGTAAAGGAATAAATTATGATTTATTATCAGAAGATGAAAAAAATGCAGTAGAATCTGGATTTATAGAATTCTTAAATACATTAAGATTCCCTATACAGTTATATGTACAAACAAGAACACTTAACTTTACAGAATTAATAAATGGATATAATGCGAGAATAGAAGATGTGCAAAATCAAATAACAAAATTAAAAGCACAATTAGAAACAGCAAAAAGACGTGGTGCAAAAGACATGATACCTAGAATTAATTTTGAAATACAAAGAAAGCAAAACATATTAGAATATGGAGAATCAATAACAGGATATACAGAAAAACTAGGAAACAGTAAAAATATATTACAACAAAAAACATATGTAGTAATATCATACTTTACATCAGAATTCGGCGACACATCTACTTACTCAAAAGAAGAAATTAATGATGTAGCATTTTCAGAACTATATACAAGAGCACAAACATTAATAAGAGCATTAGCATCAGCAGAAGTTGCAGGAACAGTATTAAATTCTGAAGAACTAATGGAATTACTATATGTAGCATATAACAGAGATGAATCAGAAGTATATACATTGCGTAATGCATTAGATTCAGAATATAATAGACTATACTCAACAGCAAAAGATGTAATTGAAGAAAAGAAGAAAAGAATTGAAAAACAAATAGAAGAAGAAGCAACAAAAATGGCAACAAAAAGCATAATAGATGCAGATAAAAAAATAAGAGAAGAAAGAATGAAAGAACAAAGGATAAAACAAAGAGCATTAGAAATACTAGAAGAAAATAAAGATGAAATGAGCAAAATGCTATATGATGAAAGCAAAAAGCAAATGGAAGGAACTAAAGAAGAAACTCAAAAGTCAAATAAAAGAGTTGTTAAGAAGAATATATAACTAAAGATAGGAGGAAATCCAAAATGAGTAATAAAAATAATATAAATGAGATAAAACCTCAAACAGGAGAAAGAGGATTTACTCAGAATACAAAAGATATAAAGGATATTATAGCTCCATCAGGAATAGATGCAACAAGTACAAGGCAGTTAGAAATTGTATCTAATACAAGTAAGTATGCAAGAACAATGATGATTTCTACTCTTCCTAGAATGTGTACATTTCCAGAACTATTAAGAGGAATGTATACATTTGGAGATGTAAATGTTTCCGTGTTTATAAATCCAATAAGTGAAGCAAAATCACAAAATGAATTAAACAAAACCATTAGTGAACTAGAATCTGAAAGAATAGTAGCAATGGATAGAGGAGACATAAACCGTGAAAGCTTGTTAGCACAAAAAAGAGCAGAAGCTGAAAGCTTAAGAGATGCAATTGCAAGCGGTGTTGATAAACTATACGAATCATCAATAATGTGTACATTATTTGCATATAGCTTAGAAGAACTTGATAAACAAACAGAACTTTTATCAGCAGAAATGTCAAAAACATTAATAGGAATAAAAACAGCATGGGCAATGCAAGAAGAAGCTTTTAAATCTAATTTACCACTAGGTGAAGATAAAATAGCAAAAACAAATACATTTGACCGTAGGTCAATGGCAACAGTATTCCCATTTATAAACTCAGATGTAGGACATGAAAATGGAATACCTATAGGATTTAATAGACAAACAGGACTTCCAATACTATATGATAACTTTAGTTCTGAATTAAGCAATTACAATATGGTCGTATTTGGTAAATCTGGTGCTGGTAAAGGTGTTACAATAAAAACATTAATAGCAAGGTCTGCAGTATTAATGGGAATTGAAAGCTTAGCACTAGATGCAGAAGGAGAATACGGAGTAGTTGCAGAAGCATTAGGTGGAATAAATGTAATAATATCACCTAATTCAAAAACAATAATAAATCCTTTTGATATAGAGCCAGAAACAACAAGAGATGAAATTACAGGAAGAGAAAAAATAGTTCTTAATGTAGAAAATAAAGTAGAAGATGTAACACAAATATTACTTACAATGGCAAGAGGAAGTACAAGAACAGAAGATATAAACGAAGTTACAAAGCAAATAATTGCAGAATCAGTAGCAGAAGAATATGCAGCTTTAGGAATAAATAATGATGTAAATAGCCTATACTCAGTAAATCCTAGAAATACAATACAAAATGATTATCTAGGAAGAACCAAAAAGTTGATGCCTACAATTGGCTCATGGTATAAAAGATTATCAGAAAATGCTGGAAAAAATACAAACCCAGATTACAGATCTCACTATAGTTACTTAATAAAGGTTATGAGACAATATGTAAGAGAATTCAATGGACAAATGTCATACTTTGATGGTCAATCAACTTTTGACTTATTAGAAGGAACATCATTTATAAACCTAGATATATCAAACCTAGAAGAAAGATTTGCAAGACCTTTAGCACAGCAAATACTATTATCTTGGATATGGGAAAAATATGTTAAGAGAAATAGTGAAGATAAAGCAAAAGCAGCTAAGAAAAGAGTACTAGTTGATGAAGCATGGATGCTACTTCCTTATCCAGAAGCTGTAGACTTCTTAAATAAAATGGCAAGACGTGCTAGAAAAAGAAATGTATCATTAGCAGTTGTATCGCAGAGATTCCAAGACTTTTATGAAAAATCAGAAGTACAAGCAGTATTAACATCATCAGATACAAAACTATTCTTAGCACAAGATAAGTCAGAAATTCAATATATAAAAGAAGTATTTAAACTAAGCGAGGGTGAAGCAGCATTTTTGACAACATGTAGTAGAGGACAAGGACTATTTAAAGTAGGAGAACAAACAGCAATTATAGAAATAGTACCAACTAAGAGAGAACTTGAATTTATGGAAACAAATATTAATAAATTACAAGAACAAAATAATGTACAATAAAATTTAGAAGAAGGGGGATTAATGAAAAGTAGAATATTACATATCATAGCTATAATTTTAATAATGCTAACATTATTTTCTACATATTCAAGTGCATTTAATGTACAATATGAAGATCCCCTAACAACAGATGTAGCAGGAAATGATATTGGAAATCAAGTGCAGCAATGGGGAGAAGAAGGAAAAGGAGATACAACATCTAATTCAGGAACAACTAATTCTCATGAATTAAGTATGATAGATGTTGTAGGAGATACAATAGTTTCTATATTAGGTTCAATAGTAGCTATAATCCCACTTATTATAAACACAATATTATCAGCTGTTGTAACACAAGGCCAAGGAAATTTCACAATACAAGACTTATTACTTGGAAAATACAATTTATTTCATATAAATTTATTTGATGTAGATAGTATGACAGGACCTTATGCAGACACAATAAAGACAATAAGTAATTCAGTAGCATTATGGTATGTATCAATTAGAAATTTAGCAATAATAGGTGCAGCAATAGTTTTAATATATGTTGGAATAAGGATGGCAATATCTACTGTAGCAGAAGATAAAGCAAAATATAAAATGATGCTAAAAAGCTGGTTTGCTGGTTTAATACTGTTATTCTTTTTACACTATATTGTAATTATACTAATGAATGTATCAGAATGGCTTATTGAATTTGCAAGTTTATCAATGCAATCAGGAACAATAGCAGATGGATTAGAAACTGATATAATCAGCAATTCATTTAAAAACATCTGGGAATCATCAGGATTAGATAAAGTATTTTATATAATTATATATTTTATGATAGTATATTATCAGCTTAAGTTTTTTATTATGTACATAATGAGGGTATTTAAAATAAGCTTTTTAATAATGATTTCTCCGCTTATATGTGTAACATATCCAATAGACTCTATAGGAGATAATAAAGCACAGGCATTTAATAGTTGGATTAAACAAATAGTAATGGAAATATTTATACAACCAATACATTTATTCATATACATTGTATTTGTATATTCAGCAGGAGAAATAGCAAAATTAGCACCACTTGTTGCACTAATGTTCTTTGCAGCATTAAGCAACGGTGAAAGAATAGTAAGAAGGGCATTTAAAGTATCAGGAAAAGGATTAAAAGATATAAAGATGAAGCCACCAAAAATGTAAAAATTAGGAGGAAGTATGCCTAAGGAAAAAAAGAAATTAAAGTTAATTATTATAATTATTCTTGTTTTAATATTTCTACTTGTAACCGGCTTAATACTATATAAAGCATTAGTAGAAAAGAATAATGAAGTTTCATCTATAGAAGATTTTGAAAATGTAAAAGAGATAATAGAGTATAACGAATGCAAATATATAAAAACATCCAATTCAGATGAAGATGGTTTTGAAAAAGACATTTATTTAGAATTTAGCAAAGGCGTTATAGAAGAAGATGGAACTACAAATGAAGTACTATATGATAATCTAACTAGTCAAATAGCAGGTAAGATGAAAGGAACTAATTTTAGGTTAATAGATGAAAGTAAAAATATTATTGTAAGGATAAAATTTGATGGAGAAGAAGTAAGTTCTTATACAATAAATAATGATTCACAATATTTTGAACATTTAAAAACTAGATATCAAATATTAAACTTTAAAGATGATAATAATGCAGACATACAGATAAGGTCAAATGAACTAAATTCGGTTATAAATAATAATTGGCAAACAAGTAACTTAAATTTAGGAACAATAGATAGCGTATGTAGTAATTATAATATTTACTTTAATGAAGGATTTAAAATAAGAAATGTATATAATAAAGTATTTAATATTATATTCACAAAACAATATCAAAAAGAAGTAATACAAGATATAAAAACAGGAATGAGCAATGAAGAAATAATACAAGTACTTGGAGTGCCAACATATAAAGATGAAAATAATTACTTAATTGGATATAAAAATCAAACATTATATGTATTTTTCTGTGATGGAGAAATTTCAGTATATAGAAATGAACAAAACTATGAAATAGAAGAATTTGAAAATTTAATTAAAGAATATAATGAAACTAAAGACTATAATACATTTGTAAATAAACTTACGGACTTATGGCCAGACTATGATAGTTTTACTAAAACAAATAATAGAGTAAGCCTAAGATATACACTAAAAGGTATAACAATAGACTTTAATGTTATAACAAATAATGGTATAACATTATATAAAAATTCAAACCAAGCATTATTAGAAGATATAAAAAATGGTGAAATGATACCAGCAAGTATCTATACAGAACTTGATAATGATTTGATTTTTATTGAAGAAACGAATATGAGGCAAATGGATATGACAACTAGAAATCCACCTTCAAACAAGAATAACCTTAATTCTGAAAAATATGTAGTTGGATATAGACAGGTAAATAATGGTGGTTTGGAAGATGTAGCATTTTATTCAAGAGATAAGGAAAATATTGATATTGAATTGAAAGATGCATATATAGACGGATTATATAAAATAGATGATGATAATTATATATATAATATTAGTGGTAGAGGAATTTATAAAATAACTTTAAGTAATATGCAATATAAAACTATAGTACAAGGAAATGAAAGTTTTTATATAAAGAAAATAGAAAATAACATTATTTATTATGATAATACACAGATAGAAATAAAATAAAGGAAGGAGGAGCAGATATGAAAAAAACGATTAAAATATTTACAATTTTAATAGTTGTATTTTTCATATTTGCTTCAATGAATATTGTAAGAGCATCAAATGCTACAACTGGACATACTGCTGAAGAAGTAGGGCAGCAAATAGCTAATTGGTCAATTGAATTTTATAAAGAGCATAAAGACCAGTGTTCATATGATGGTACTTTTGGTGCTCCAAGAAGGGCAGCATATAATGCACCTATAGATTATACAACATCATACTGTTTTGACTGTGTAGGATGGATTAGTTTTGCAGTACATCACTCAACTGGATTAGGAGGAGAAACATTTGTAGTTTTTGCCCAACCACAAAGAATCAAATCAGGTACAACTGCTTTTAATGGTTTTTACGAATTTCAAAAAGATGTTAGAGTATATAATGAACAGCAAGGCCTTGATTTAGGACTAAGACCAGGAGATGTATTAATAAAGAGTGAATTACATAGTAAAGTAAAAGGGTCTGGACATGTAGGATTATATGTTGGAAATGATACCGTTTTACATTCTATTAGTAGTGGATTGGTAGCAGATACAGTAGCAGATTTTGTAAATATTGGTGATGGAGAAGTTATAGATTATATTGCTAGAGTAAAAGATGAAAGTGCTAGTAATGCTAACTTTGAGTTTGTTCCAGGTGGAGCTATATTACCACCTAGTGGTAGTGTAAGTGCAAGTGGAGAAGAGTTTGAATTTAATGGATTACCTAATACTGTATCATATACAAAACCAGGTGGACTTGATTGGTTATTTGACCAGATATCACAATTCTTTAGTTTTCTAGCAGGTATGATTATAAATGTAATAAAATATTCAATATTAGGATATGCAGGATTAGTGCAAACAATTGTAGGTGGAACAATAGAATGGACAGAAGAACCTTTATCAAATACAACAAATACTGTAAATACTGTAGAAGTGTCATATGTTCAGCCTATAGAAGCAAGTTCAGGAACTACAGTTATAGAAGAACAGCAAGAGCAAGAAAGTAATGAAAGTACTACTAATAATAGTAATAATGAAGAAGATGAGGATAATCAAGCAATAACACTAGAAGATGTTATATATAACAAAATCCCTATATTAGATGTAAATATATTTACAAATACACCTGGAGGAAAAACTGTACCTCAAGATTCAGTTGTAAATATAGTTAGACAAATAATATCAACATGGTATGTATCATTTAGAAACTTATCAATTATGGCATTAGCTGTAATAATAATATATTTAGGTATAAGGATAGCATTATCTACAATACCAGAAAAAACATCACAATATAAAACAGCATTACTTAGCTGGGTTGTAAGTATAATGTTAGTATTTACAATACACTATTTTATGGTGATTGTATTTAATATTAATGAGTCAATTGTAAGTCTATTTGCAGATACAGGAGGAGAAGAAGCTTTATTTGATACAATACAAACAAGAGCAATGGATATAAGAATGGACATTGGAATACCTGCAACTATTATGTACATAGTACTTCAAGTATACTTATTAAAATTCTTATGGATATATGTAAAGCGTTACTTAGCTATAATGATATTAATAGTACTTGCTCCATTTATATGTGCAAAATATGCATTTGATAGTGCAAAGGGAAAAAGAGGTTCATCACTTACAAGTTGGATGTATGATTTTACATTAAATGTACTTCTTCAATCAGTTCATGCACTTTTGTATACAGCATTAATGGGAATAGCTATAGAAATATCATTATCTAATCTTTGGGGATTTATAATTGCTTTAGTATTTATAAACTTTATATCAAAAGCAGATAAGATATTTATGGATATATTTGATTTTGGAAGAGGCGGAAGTGTCAAAGAAGTAGACAAGCAATTCTCTAAAGATGAGGATCTTGCAGGAGCATTATTCTTTTGGCAAGTTGGAAAAAGAGGAGCAAAATTTGTTGGAAACGCAGTTCCAGCTATGGCCTCAAATACTAAAAGGACAGTTAGCAGACTTCGCTCAGATATATCATATAAATTGCATGAAGATGAAAGCTATGAGATGATGCAAGCAAGAGTAGCTAAAAAGAATGCAAGGTTAGATAAAAAAGATGAATTTATGAATAATGTATATAGAAAAATTCATATGGGAAGAGATAGTGAAAAAAGACAACTAATGATGATGGCAAGAAAGAGTGGAGAAGTTGGTAGAAGAGCAAGAAAAACACTTCAAAAACAAAAAGAGTTGAAAAAGAAGAGATATACTACAAGAAAAGATACAATTAAAAACTTAGTAACAGGAATAGGAGGAATGGGAGTAGCTATTCCAGCATTTGTAATATCACCTAAATTAGGATATACATTGATGAACAAAAGCATAAAGAAATATAGGAAACTATCAAGACCAGAATGGAAAGGTGAAGGATATAAAAAGAAATATCATGGAACAGCAAAACTTGCACAAATATCAAGCTTAGGATTATATGGAGTAATTAAAAACTATAATGAAGCAAAAGGAAAACAAGAGAAGAAAGAAGGAGAAGTTACAAAGACAATTGGATATATTAAACAAGTAGATGGATATAGTGATAAAGCTACAGAAAAATGGGAAGAGGTAAAAAGGAATATTGCAGGAATGTATCAAGAAGGTAAGCCTCTAACAAAAGAGCAAGAAAGACAAGTAAGAGAAGAAACAATAGGAGATGTAAAATTTGCAGTATTAGATACAAGTAATAGCATGATAAAAGATAGTATAAATAACTTTACAAATGTAAATGAACAAGATAATATAAGTAATGAAAATATTGATGAAATAATAGATAGCACATTAACAGAATTAGGAGTAAAAGATAAATATTCAGAAGAAAAAATAGAAAAAATAAAAGAAGCTGCAAAACAATCATTTGACTACGGAACAGATAAATTTACAGAACAAGTAAAGAGTTTAGCATCAGGAATACACGAATCAATTATAAACTTTGGAATAGAAGATAAAAATGTTAGAGAATTAGCAGTACAATTTGATAACATAGAAAAAATAAACGAAGAAGCAAGAAAAGAAGTAAAAACTAGAATAGTAGATACAGAAAGA
>CALXQA010000053.1 GCA_944390335.1 uncultured Clostridia bacterium | reverse complement strand
TTTTTACTATTTTTCTATAATTCCTCCACCTACTACTACATCATCTATATATGCAACTAATGATTGTCCTGGTGTTACTGCCTTTTGACTTTCTTCAAATGATACCTTTATTATACCATTTTCATTTGTTATAGTTGCTTTTGCTTCTTTTGCTGAATATCTTATTTTGGCATTTACTTTTAAATTATTTATATCTATGCCTAGTAAATTATTAAAATTATTTAAATATACATCTTTTGTATAAAGTTCTTCTTCTCTTCCTACTATCAATTCATTTTTGTCTATGTTATATCCTATAACATAAAGAGGAACTTCATATGATATTCCTAATCCTTTTCTTTGACCAATTGTATATTTATATAATCCTTTATGTTTTCCTAAAATTTCTCCTTTTTCATTTACTATATTCCCTTCTCTAGGCTTAAATCCTTTCTTCTTTTCTAAAAAACTAGCATAATCATTGTCAGGAATAAAACAAATATCTTCACTATCTTTTTTGCTTGCAACTTCTAGATTATTTTCTCTAGCAATTTTTCTTATTTCATCTTTAGAATAAAAATTTCCCAAAGGTAATAATATTTTATCTAAAAGTTCTGAATCTATATTATATAATACATAGCTTTGGTCTTTGGTTTGAGATTTAGATTTTTTTAGTACTTTTTTATTATATCTTTCATCATACTCTATAATCGCATAATGACCGGTTGCAATGTAATCACAACTTAATTCTTTTGCTTTTTCATACATCATGCCAAACTTAAGAAATCTATTACACTCAATACAAGGATTAGGAGTTTTGCAATTTCTGTAACTACATACAAAATTATCAATAACTCTTTTATTAAATTCATTAACATAGTTACATGTAATATGGTCAATTCCTAGTTTGTCACATACTTTTTTAGCATCTGAGATAGACTCCATGCTTTCATCTTCATCATGAAGAATCATAGTACAACCAATTACATCATATCCTTTTTGTTTAAGCAAAAGTGCAGATACACTACTATCTACACCTCCGCTCATACCTACTAGCACTTTATTACTCATGTTTTGCTCCATTTATTTTATTTAATTTCATCCATTTAGGTATCCGCCTTTTCTGGCTCTTTTTCTTTATTTTTGTTGTATATATTAATAATATCTTGAAGAGCATCTGAAAAATCTTGTAACATTACTATTTTGATACTTGGCATTTTATCACCAATATAGTCATCTACTATTTGTTTTAATTTATATACATTATTTAACTCTGGTAATAAAACTTTAACATTTTTATTTGCTCTATCAACTAATTTTTCTTTAATTGTTACTACATCTTCATTACTAGCGCAAGATATTCTTTGGAATATTTGATATGGATCACTATATTTAAATATAGGTATATCCATACACTCTTTATCAAATGCATCATAGAATTTTTCCATTTTCATTGGAATATTCTTGAATATTAAATCCGCCTTAGTTCTATACATTCTATCTTTTAATTGATCATTTAAATCTCTAAATCTTGATAAAATTTGTTGCATATCTGGATCATTTTCATCAATTGACATTTGCTTTAACTCTTCTTCTGCATTTTGGCAATACTCTGATATTATTGATGCTATATTCATACCATTTAAAAATACACTGTTTATAGTTTGCATATCATAATTAATTAAATTCTTTTTTACAAAATACACAAAATATGTGTAAATTTTTATCATATCAATTAACTTAATTTCACCTTTTTTTACAGACTCTAATACATCTTCTACAACTTTAGGAAACTGGTCATCTGATATTTTCCAATACTCTTCTGTAAGTAGCCTTTTATACCCTGGCAATTTGTCAGTATCTACAGTATTTATAATGTCTTCCATATCTTTTTTGAATATTTTCATATCAAATATTCTAGTTCTTACATACATTTCTATAAATTTAAAGAATCTATATTCAGTTTTAAAGTTATAGTAATAGTTATTATCAAACTCTTTTATATAGAATTGCCTATTATCCATGAAAACTCTTGATGATACAACTAAAGCTTTATAATCCTCATTATTTTGTATATTTATAAATTTATCTTTGGTAATTTTTCCTGCCTTAATTTCAAAAGATATAGCTATTGTAAATATTAGCATTGTTTGAAGAATTCTATTATTTGTATTAGGATATGACTTATTTACCATATCAAATACCTTTTTAAAATCATTTAATGCATGTTTTAGAATTCTTAAATTTCTTGTCCCACTTTTTATAAAAGTTGATACAATTAAATGCGTATTTTCTCTTAAAAACCTTATAAGTTCACCATCCGATTCATACCTTATAAGAAGACCATTTATAATATAGGTAAACTCTGGTGCATATTCAAATGTTTCTCCAATTAGTTTTTCCTTTATTCTTTCATAATCATTAGCTTTATCAAATACATCTTCTATTGTATCTTCTATTTTCTCTACCATTGGTTTATCAGTTGTAAGTAGTTTGTCTTCTTTATCTAAAAGATAAGTAGCAATAAAAGTTTTCATTTCTAAGTTACTACTTTTTAGTTTTGTAGAAAGTTCTTTCTCATTACAGATTATTATTGTTTTTATATGGTCATGTTCTACAAAGTTATTTATATATCCTAATATATCTATAACATCTACATTTGCTCTTTCTAAGTCATCAAAACATAGAACTTTATCATCTGTTGAGAAAAAATTTTCATAATCTATTTTATCTCCATTTTGAGTAACACCAAAGAAGTTCGCCATATCTAACCCTGTTTTAGCATATTCTGGTATAAATGTTTGTCCGTTATTATCCATATACTTTTTTAAATTTTTGTCCATTAATTGTGTAGTTTCTATAAATATCTTCTTGCTTATTTCTTCTAAGTTTGATATACCATATAAAGACATATATATTGTAGTAAGCTTTCTTCCATTTACCGTCATATTTTCAATTCTATTTCTTATTTTATGATTCCAAAAATAAGTTTTTCCACTTCCCCACTCACCATTTATCATAATTGCATAATCTGTATAATCTGATCTAATATAATCCAATATGCTTTCTACTAAGTCTTCCATTAAATAACCTCCATATAATCTTTTGCAATAATTAATACTCCTATTTCAATTGTACCTATTTCAATTTTCTCTTTGCCACTACTATTATTTATAATTATATTTTTTATACAATTTATACACTCATTTATTGTACTACCTGTTGTATAAATATCATCAAATATAACTATCCTTTTCCCTTTTATTTTATCTTCATTTATAAGTTTGTATACACCTTTTACATTATTAATTCTTTCTTTTAAATTGCTTTTACTTTGTGGTTTTGTGTTTTTTATTTTTATTAAACTTTCTGTGTTTAATTGAATATTTAAATATCTTTTTTGCATCTGCTTATTTATTTTTAAATCACGCTTTGATTTTTCCTTTAATTTCTTTAATTCCTTTTCTATAAATTTAAGAATTAATTCAGTTTGATTATATCCTCTTTCCAATTTTCTTTTTTTGCTAATTGGAACTGGAATTATTATATCATAATTTTTTAAAAATCTATACACTTTTTTATTTTTTAAAATTAATTTAGCAAATAACTCCCTTAAATAGCTTGCATCATTAAATTTATATTTAATCAATAAATTTCTAATAATTCCATCATATTTATATATGTAAAATTTATTTATGATTAGTCTTTTGTTTTTGGTTTTATTTTTATTTTCTTCATCATTTGCATCATCTAATTCTATCACTTCTTTTTGTAATAAATTAATTTTAAATTCATCTAAAATATTTTCACAATCTTTGCATATAACTGTTCCTAATTTTCCACATATGCTGCATTTAGTTGGGAAGAATAAATTAATGATTTTATCAGTAATCATAGCATCCTTTCTTGCCCCCTCAACCATTGGGGACGGGCCTTTTTGGTTGAAATCAACCAAAATAACCCGTCCCTATTGGTTGATTAACTTATATTTAAGTCCTGAATTTCTTTCTTTTATCTTTATATTATTTATCATAAATCCTATTGTATATTCATTTCCTATCATTATTAATTGATCTTTTGCTCTTGTCATTCCTGTGTATAAAAGGTTTCTTGTAAGTAGCATTGGTGGTGCTTGAAATATTGGAATTATAACTGTTTGAAATTCACTTCCTTGTGATTTATGTACTGTTATTGCATATGAATGTTCTAACTGATCTAAGTCTTGATATCCATAAAATGCTACTTTATTATCATCAAATTTTATTTTTATTTCTCCTAATTCATCATTTATTTTTTCTATTATCCCCATTTCTCCATTAAAAATTCCACTATTTATTTCTTCATTTCTTCTCCACATTATGTCATAATTATTTTTTGTTTGCATTACTTTGTCGCCTTCTCTATATATTACTTCTCCAAATTTCTTTTCATTTTTCATGACATTTTGGCTATTAAATTTTTCTTGTATTATTTTATTTAGATTTTTTGTTCCTAAGTCTCCTTTTTTTGATGGTGTTATTATTTGCATTTCTAAATTATATATTTCTAATATTTTTTTTATTATTTCGTTATTATTTTTTTCTTTTATAAATATAAAATCATTTTTGTTATTATTTTTTTCATTATTTTTATTTTTATTTCTATTATCTTCTTCATTCTCCTCATTGTTATTATTATTGTAATTTATACTGTTGTTCTCATTACTATTTATATTGTTTGTTTTATTTTCTTCTAAGAAGTTTGTTCCTTCATTTACTTTATGGCTATTTACAATTATTTGACTTTGAAGTGCTTGTCTAAATATTTTATTTAATTTTATATATGGTATTTTTCTTGATTCTATTAAGTCTTTTAATACTGTTCCTGGTCCTACTGATGGAAGCTGGTCTATATCTCCTACTAATACTAATTTTGTCCCTTTAAATATTGCTTTTAGTAAATAATTCATTAAAAATATATCTACCATTGACATTTCATCTATTATTACCACATCTCCATCTATTGGTGTAATATCTAATTCTGGGTCTGGATTTTCTTCTGATGTTTTTCCTATTTCTAAAAGTCTATGCAGTGTGCTTGCTTCTTTATTTGTTGCTTCTGTCATTCTTTTTGCTGCTCTTCCTGTAGGTGCACATAGTACTACTTTTTTCCCTCTTTTTTCAAATATATCTATTATTATTTTTATAATTGTTGTTTTTCCTGTTCCAGGTCCTCCTGTTATTATACTTACATTGTTTTCATTTACTAATTTTATTGCTTCTTTTTGTTTTTCTGAGAGTTTAATTTTTGATTCTTTTTCTATTTTTTCTAGTTCTTTATCAAAGTTTGATATTTTTTTTATATTTTCTGCATCTATTAGTCCTTTTATTCTTAATGCTATATTTAATTCTGTTTTATAGTAGTCTATTAAATATATCCAATTTTCTATTCTTAGTTCTGTTTTTCCATCTATTTCTTTTATTTCTTCTCTTTTTTCTTCTTTTATTTGTTCTTTTGCTATTAAGTCTTTTATTCCATATTCTACATCTTCTTGTGGTATTTTTAATAGGTTTGATACATATGTAATTAGGTTTTCTTCTAGTGTACATGTATGTCCATTATATGTTGCTAGGTTTAATCCATGCCTTATTCCCGCTCCTATTCTCTTTAGATTATTCATTTCTATTCCTAGGTCTAAAGCCATTTTATCTATTTGTGCAAAGTCTACTTTTATTCCTAATTCACTTAGTATATATGGGTCTGTTTCTATTATATTTATTGTGTTTGCTCCTAATTTTTTATATACTGTTTGTGCACTTTGTGGCCCTATTCCAAATTGTTTTAAAAATCCTACTATTTGCCATAGTTCCCAATTTTCTATAAAGCTTTCTGATATTTCTTCTGCTTTTTTACTTGTTATTCCTTTTATTTTTGTAAGTTCTTGTGGGTTTGCTTTTAATATTTCTATTGTTTCTTTTCCGAATTTTTTTACTATTTTTCTTGCTGTTGCCGGTCCTATTCCTTTTATTACTCCATTTGATAAATAGTCTTCTAATGCATCTAATGTTTCTGGCATTATTTTTTCAAATGTTTCTACTTTGAATTGGTCTCCATATTCTGGATGTACTACGAATTTTCCTATTACTTTTAGACTATCTCCTTTTTGAATAAATGGCATATATCCTACTATTGTTGTTTCTATTTGTTCTGTTTGAAATACTGCTATTAAATATCCATTTGTTTCATTTTTATATATTATATCTTGTACTATTCCTGTTATTTCCATTTTTCCTTCTTTCTTAAGATTAAATAAGCCCAAAGAGAATTGTCCCCCTGGGCATTTTTTATTTATATTTAATATCCATGTTGAGACATATACCATGAGTTTACATCAAATGGCTCTCTTGTTTCTGGCATTCCATAGTCTATTCCAAAGGTTTCTACTCTTATGCTTGTTATAACTGGAGGATTTACTGGTTTATCTGTAGATGATGATGTAGTGCTTTCGTCCTCACTTGATGTTTCTATTTCTACTTGTGATATTTTATCTACTATGTCCATTCCTTCTATTACTTTTCCAAATGCTGCATATAGTCCATCTAGGTTCATGCTTTGGTCTGTTGTTGTTATAAAGAATTGACATGATGCTGAATTATATCCTTCTGCAAGTAGTGTTGTGCTTTCACTACTATAGTCTCCTCTTGCCATTGATAGTACTCCTCTTTCGTGTTTTAATGTATTTTCATTATATCCGTTTGCTATGAATTCTCCTGGTATTGTGTATTCATCATCTGAATCTTCTCCTAAATCTCTTAATGTTGCATTTCCTGTTCCATCTCCATTAGGATCTCCTCCTTGCACCATAAAGTCTTTTACTACTCTATGAAATGTTAGTCCATCATAAAATCCATTGTTTGCTAGTTTTATAAAGTTGGTAACTGTTTCTGGTGCATAGTCTGGATATAGTTCTATTTTTACTGTTCCAAAGTTTTCTACTTCCATTGTTGCTATAGGATTTTGTACGCTAAAGCTTTGACTTTTTATTATTGTATTTGTTACATATGCTATTAATCCAAGTACTAATATTATTGCTATTATTGTCGCTAGTAATTTTATTTTTTCATATTTTCTTTCTTCTGATATTTCTTTCTTTTTGTTTTCTTTTTCTTCATTTTTTATTTTCTTTTTTTCTACTTTTTCTTTTTTCATAGTAATTCCTTCCTTTATCTTTCTTTTTACATTTCCATTTTATTTTACTATTATATCATTAAATTATCAAACATAAATTGTTCTCTCATTCTTTTTAGTGCTTGTAATATTGTTCTTGCTCTTATTTCTCCTATCCCTTCTACATCGTCTAATTCTTTTATGTCTGATTGTAGTAGTTTTTGAAATGATTTAAATTTATTTACTACATTTTCTACTACACTATTTGGCATTCTTGGTACTTTATTTAATATTCTATATCCTCTTGTATATACACTTATGTCATCATATCCGTCTATGACTGAATAACCTAATATTTTTGCTATATTTTGTGGAACAAGTAGTTCTTCATGTGTCATTTCATGTAGTTTTTTACATGCTTTTTCTACATTTTTTCCTATTACATAGTCTTTTACTATTAATTCTTCCTCTTCTAATGCTCCATCTGTAAGTTCTTCTAATTGCATTTGTATTAGTCTTCCATCTGTTCCCAATTCATATATTGCCCTTTTTACTTCTTCTACAACTTGCATAAGCATTTCTGCTCTTTGAAGTGTTTCTATTACTATTTGTAATGTTACTATATCATTAAATTCATATTCATTCAATATGTTTAACCTATTATCTAATACTTTTTTATATTTTTCTACTGTTTGAAGTGCTTGGTTTGCTTTATTTGCAACTCTAGATGTGTCTTCTAATATGTACTTATTATCATTTTGATATACTGTTATTATTCCTCTTCTTTGTGATATGCTAATTGTTATATTTCCTGTTTGTTTTGCAACTCTTTGTGCTGTCCTATGTCTTGTTCCTGTTTCTGTTGTTGGTGTACTTTGCATTGTTATTAATTGTGCATTTGCTATTAATATTTTTTTTAGGTCTGAACTTAATATTATTGCTCCGTCCATTTTTGCTAGTTCATAAAGTCTCGCTGGTGTATAATCTACATTTATATAAAATCCACCATCTACTATGTTCATTACTTCTTTATTTTCTCCAATTACTATTAATGCTCCTGTTTTTGCTTTTAAGATATTATCTAGCCCTTCTCTTATTTCTGTTCCTGGTGCAATTAGTTTTAATACGTTTATAAAGTCATTTTCTTTTATTGCCATTTTTTCTTTGCTCCTTTGGATTTACTTTATTCCTACTGCTTTTAAAGCATCGTTAATATTTTTTACTCCTATTATATCTAAATTATGTTTTTCTTTCAAGTATTTCTTGTTATTTTCTGGAATAATACATTTTTTTAGTCCTAATCTTTCTATTTCTTTTATTCTTTTGTCTATTAGGTTTACACTTCTTATTTCTCCTGTAAGTCCTACTTCTCCAATTAAAGCTATATCTTTTTGTATGTTTATATTTTTAAAGCTTGATGCTACTACTAATGCAATGCCAAGGTCTGCTGCTGGTTCTACTATTTTCATTCCACTTACTACATTTAAATATACATCTTGATTTCCAAGTGGTAGGCTTGCTCTTTTTTCTAGTACTGCAATTATTAATGCTAATTTATTAAAGTCTATACCACTTGATGTTCTTTTTGGTATTCCATAAACACTCATCGTGGTTAATGCTTGCATTTCTACTAAAAGTGGTCTTGTTCCTTCTATTGTACATACTATGGCTGAACCTGAATATTTTTCATTTCCTTCTGATATTAACATTTCTGATGGGTTTGTAACTTCGCACATTCCTTCATTTTTCATTTCAAACATTCCTACTTCGTTTGTTGAACCAAATCTATTTTTTACTGTTCTTACTATCCTATATGAAAAATATCTCTCTCCTTCTATATATAGTACTGTATCTACCATATGTTCTAATACCCTAGGACCTGCTATATTTCCATCTTTTGTTACATGCCCTATTATGATTGTGGTAATTCCTTTTTCTTTACATGTTCTCATTATTCTTGCGGTTATTTCTCTTACCTGACTTACTGTTCCTGGTGCAGATGTTATTTCATTTGAATACATTGTTTGTATTGAGTCTATTACTACTAATTCTGGTATCATTTCCATGATTTCGTCATCTATCCTATCAATATCTGTTTCTCCCAAAAACATTATATTTTCACTATTTATATTTAACCTATCTGCTCTTAGTTTCACTTGTTTATCTGATTCTTCTCCTGATACATATAGTACTTTTCCTTTATTACTTATTTTATTGCATAATTGAAGTATTAGTGTTGATTTTCCTATTCCTGGTTCTCCTCCAACTAAAACTAGTGATCCTTTTACTAGTCCTCCTCCTAAAACTCTATTTAGTTCTCCATATCCTGTATCTATTCTTACATCTTCTTTACTTTCTATAATGTTTAATGACTTAGGTTTTACTCTTTCTTTTTTTCCTATATCTCTTGCATTTATATTTTGTTCTTTTTCTTCATAAAAACTATTCCATTCATTACATGCTGGACATTTTCCAAGCCATTTTGATGATTCATATCCACAACTGCTACATACAAATATTGTCTTTGTTTTGGTCATCTATTTTTCCTTTCTCGTTTCTATATTTAATTTTTTTTATTCTATCACTTTTTTAATTATTTTAAAATAGTTTTGGAAATAAATTTTTACTAAATATATATAAGACTATGCATTTTTATATAAGTGCATAGTCTCTATTTTTTATAAATTATATCTTTCTTTATCTGCTAAATAGTTTACTGCTCTTTCTTCATCACTTAATGCTTTACTATATACTCTTGCCATATATATAGTTCCACTAAAAAATGTTTCATATCCCTGATTTTTATAAGGGTTTGCCCCTAATATAAAATATGTATTGTTATTTGTTTTTCCGATAGTTCCCTTTATTTCTTTTTTAGCGTAAATATATTTATTAGATGATGCTACTTCTATACTATTACCATCATATGAACCAGAAATACTATATTTTTTTCTATTACACCATTTCCTTGTCTTCTTATAGTAAATTCAAATCCATTCTTTTCTTTAACATATACCCAAAATCCAATTTTTCTACTGTTAATTTCACTATAAATTTCATATCCTCCTACCTGATTATTTCCCATAATAACATTGTGTTCATTGTCTATTTCTTTTAAACTTACTACATTTTCTAATGTTACATTATCATAATTCATTTCTGCTATTGGTACATAATCATCTATTCCATCAAAGTTTAATCCTTCTTCACTCCAAGAATTTCCTATATCCATATTCATTAATGTTCCATC
>CALXQA010000052.1 GCA_944390335.1 uncultured Clostridia bacterium | reverse complement strand
ATAAATAATAATGAAGATGGCATAGATCCATTAATAAAAGTTTGTCTAATACATTATCAATTTGAAAGTATTCATCCCTTTTATGATGGAAATGGAAGAACTGGAAGAATATTAAACATTCTATATCTTGTATTAAATAATTTAATAGATAGCCCAATTCTATACTTAAGTAAATATATAAATAAGACAAAACAAGAATATTATAAATTATTTAATAAGGTTAGAAACAATAATAATTTTGAAGATTGGATTTTATATATTTTAAAAGGCATTGAAATCACATCAAAAGAAACAATATCATTAATTGAAAAAATTCAAAATAAGATGAAAAGTTACAAAGAAGAATTTATAAATAAATTACCTAAAATATACTCAAAAGAGCTATTAGAAAGTTTATTTTATGAAGTTTACACAAAAATATCATATATTGAGAAAGCATGCAATGTTACTAGAATTACTGCAACTTCTTATTTGAATCAGCTAGAGGAAATTGGACTACTAGAGTCTGAAAAAATAGGGAGAGAAAAGTTATATAAAAATACTAGATTAATAAAATTATTATCAGAGAACTAATTATGAACAAGTAATGACAGAATATGAGTTCGCAAAAAAAATAATAGAATTTTGTAATGCGGTGGGGAGTAGGGTAAGAAGCTTTTTATAATTATATTATTTTATTGTTTATTAAATTTTACTTAAATGAAAGTGCAAAAATTATATATTAAAATAATTTCAGAAATAAATTATAATATAGAAAAAGAAAATAAATAAAATTAAAATAAAAATAAAAATAATAATTAGATTTAATAATTAAAAAATTTTAATATTCAATAATTAAATTTTTAATGAATTTTCAAAACCAAACATTTGAACTTTTATGAATTTTAAATTATTAATCAGAATTATATAATTTTAATTATATATTAAAAGTATTTTTATATAAATATGATTCTAAAACAATTTTAGTATTATTAATAAGATTAATGATGGTTAATTATTTACTAGATAAATTATATTTTGTTAAGCTCCAAAATCAATTTTAAGACGTTTTTATAATTTAGTAATAAAGTTACACATATCTAATAATATTTATTATAAATAATATTTATTATAAAGTAAAATTACTGCAGATATATAAAAAAATTAGTAAGTACCTAAAAATCAGGCACTTTAATAAGTATGCAAAAATGTCAAAAAATACGACGCACGAGAATCGATTTTAAGGCGTTTTTATTTTTAAGTAATATAGTTTCATTACCGCAAAATAAGGTAAAATAGTGAAATATAAGATTTTTACAAATATTAAATATATTTTATAGAAATAATGTAAAATATATTTAAAAAATATGAGTAAAAGTCTTATATAATTTTTATAATAAAATTGGTTGCTATAATGTAAAAAAATCACACCAAAATAATTGTATTAAAATTATTGAATTTAGAAAAAAATAATAGTATAATAACTAAAGAATAAAACGTATAACAAGCTAGTATCAAGGCTTACGAGAAATAATCATATATTAATAGTAGCTTGTTTTAGTCCTACTCCTTATTGCATGAAACTTTGATTTCACGCAACTTTGTATTTCTTAAATTAATGTATTGCCCTATACTCTAGGAATTAGAAACAATACTAAAAATAAATATATATTTTTTTATCTCCAGATAAATACTACAATAATAAAAATAAAATGTCAAACTATTTTCTTTAGCTTATAAATTTTTCTAAGTATAATATTTTACTTCATTAGAAAATATAACATATTATATAAATATATAAAAACTAATTTTGTTAATTTTATTTTTTATCAATATAAGCTACTCCCCACTCTACTAATTTTTCTATTACTTTTTTAATATGTATACATTTATTATGTAAAATCATATTATATATTATAAAAAAGAAAGGAGGTATATGAAATTTAAAGACTTAAAAATCGGTTTTGCTTTAACTGGTTCTTTTTGTACATTTTCAAAAACCCTACCAATTATTAAAGAACTAGTCAAAGAAGGTGCTTCTGTTATACCAATTATGTCATATAATGCATATGAGTTAGATACTAAGTTTGGAAAAGCAGAAGATTTTAGAAATCAAATAAAAGAAATAACTGGGAAAGAAATTATCCATACTATACAAGGAGCGGAACCAATCGGACCTAAAAAAATGACAGATATAATGATAATAGCTCCTACAACAGGTAATACGATTGCCAAACTTACAAATGGAATTACAGATACACCTGTTACAATGGCTGCTAAATCACATTTAAGAAATGAAAACCCTCTAATTATAGCAGTATCAACAAATGATGCATTAAGTGGAAGTGCACAAAATATAGGGATACTACTTAACAGAAGAAACTATTATTTTGTTCCATTTAAACAAGATAATCCAATAACAAAGCCAAGGTCAATGGTATTTGATGAAACATATATTATAAAAACAATAGAATATGCTTTAAAAAAAGAACAAATAGAACCTATAATGTTATGAATATAATAAAAATGAAGTAAGATTATTATAATTTTACTTCATTTCTCTATTCCCTACTACTCTTTTTCACTTATCTTTTTAGCGATTTTTTTCTCTAATTTTTCAGCTTTACCAACTCTAGATATAATAGAAAAATCTTCAAATATAGAGATTAATTCACAGAACATAAGTATTGCTCCACCAATTCTTATAAATAAAGATAATGACTCAAAAGGATTAAACAATATTATCATACCAAGTAAGCCTGTTATTATAGACATTGCTAGCAATAAGCCCCAATGACTATCATAAATATCTCTAATATTTAGTGATATCTGTAATCTAAAAATGCTATCAATAATAATCCATACACCTAATATAATAGGTAAAAATTCACTAATTCTATTATAATTGCAAACAATAACAAAACCTAAAATAATATAAATAATCGCTTGTGCAAGTTCACTACTAAAGAATCTATATTCATTTTTTATTGAAAAATATGATACTAAGTGAACCAAACCATCAATTACTAAAATTGCTCCAAATATTATCATTAATATGTTAATTGTACTAATTGGTCTTATAAACATAAATAGTCCAAAAACTAATAAAAGTATTGAAAAAATTATAGAATTCCTACCTAATTTCCTTACATAATTCTCCATAATAAAATCCTCCTTTGTTATATAACTTTATAATAGCACACTTTATTTTTTTTGTGAAGTCTTTATATGTTTTTTTCATTATTTCTGTTTTCATTTAAATATTTTAAATAAGCAAATATAAAACCATTTAAATTTCCATCCATTACACTTTGTACATCTCCAACTTCAAAATTAGTTCTATGGTCTTTTACAAGAGTATATGGACAAAATATATATGAACGTATTTGACTTCCCCATGCTATATCTAATTGAATTCCTTTTAAGTCATTTACAGTTTCTTTGTTATTTTGTTCTTTTAATGCTAATAACTTAGCTTTAAGCATTTTCATAGCATTATCTTTGTTTTGAAATTGACTTCTTTGAGTCTGTGAAGATACAACAATTCCAGTTGGAATATGAGTAAGCCTTACTGCAGAAGATGTTTTATTTACATGTTGTCCACCAGCACCAGATGCTCTATATACGTCCATTTTTATGTCCTCTGGATTTATTTGTACAGAATTATCATCTTTTAATTCTGGAAGAACTTCTACAGATGCAAAAGAGGTATGTCTTCTTCCTCCACTATCAAAAGGTGATATTCTTACTAATCTGTGAACTCCATGTTCACCTTTTAAATATCCATATGCATATTTACCAGAAACTAAAAAGCTAACACTCTTTAATCCCGCTTCTTCTCCATCTAAATAGTCTAATTCTTCTAATTTAAAATTATTATTATTTGCCCACCTTGTATACATTCTGTAAAGCATTTCTGCCCAATCTTGAGCCTCTGTTCCACCAGCTCCAGGATGAATTGTTAATATAGCATTATTTTCATCATATTTATCAGATAAAAGTGTAGATATTTCTAATGAATCTATTTCTTTTTCTAAATCCTTAATAGATGCATATATTTCATTTTCAAATTCTTCATCCTTTTCATGCATAACTAATTCAAGCATATCAGAAATAGTTTCAATATGATCTTTTGCACTATTATAACTTGATAATTTCTTTTTAATATCAGTAATATTTGAAAGTACTTTAGAACTTTCTTCTGCATTGCTCCAAAAATCTTCATTTAGCGTTAATTTTTCTAGTTCACCAAGTTTTGTAATTAATTTAGGTACACCTAAAGAATCACTAATATTAGTGATTCTTTTTTTATAATCTTCTATTTGCTTTACAATTTCTTCTAAATTAAACATTAATAATCTCCTCGTATAATATTTATTTTGTCTACTTAGGTAATTTAGTACATAAATATTATACTAAATATTTATTAATTTTTCAATTAATACTAATCCATATATGGTTTATCCATTATTATTTGTCCATTAGAATCTATTGAAAATTTAATATTTATAAAGAACATATTAGGTGTGTATGTATAATATGAAAATTGATATTCTCCTGAAGTTAATTCTCCATAGATATTAGACCAATCAATTTTTTTACCTATTACAGAGTAATCTTCTTTTTCATTAATATTTGGTAAATTGTATACTAAATCTTGAGTAGTTGATTCATAAGATTGATAAGAAATTTTATCAACTTCTTTCCATATATATTCTGCTCCCATGCCTTCTGATTGTTTTATACTATTTCCAGTATTTTCTTCTTTACTATATGTTTTTTCTTCATAATCCTCATTATATACTTTTTTATATATAATATATTTATTAGGATATTTATAAGGTATTTTATTAGTATCTGTTATACTAAAAGTTATACCTTTATTGGTTAATTCGGATACGCTTACACTTAAATTATCTTTTGAACTATAGAAAAATGTTAAAACATTATATGGTATCTCTGATTTATTCTCATCTTTTAGTATCTCAATTTTTCCTACATTACTAATTATAGCTGGAAAAGTAGTAACTACAGTTCCTCCATAATGAATTAATACTTTTTGACCAATTTCAAAACCCATATTGCCGTCTTTACTAAAACTTATGTTATATAAATCAGTTTCATTTCCTTCTTTCATAACTGATATATAATTATCATTAACCTTTACTATAATGCCTTCCATTTTACTTACCATATTATTTTTTATTTTAAAATAATATACTCCTTCTAATATTAAAAATGCAATTAATAATATTATTATAATTATTAAAATAATTTTTATTATACCAGTAAAAAATTTCTTCATCATTATCTCCTCCTCTATTTTTTTGACATTTAAAAAGTATTTTTTAGTTAGTATAATTTATTATTTATAATATAACATATTGAGATAATTTTATCTATTTATTATATTGATATATTTATAATATCAGAAATATTAATGTTTTCTTTTTTACTAAGTTCTATTTTCTTTTTTATATAATTAATTTTTGTTACTATACCTTCACTTTCTACATATCTTTTATTTTTATAGTGCTTAATTTTTACATAACTTCCTACTTCTATTTTATTAAAAATATTATTTAATTCCATAAGAACTTCATCGCATAATTCTCTTTTCTCTTCTTTTTCTATCCTTTTTTCACTTAAAGCCTCATTAAATCCTTTAAGTGAATCAAAAGGAAGAAATTGTTTAGCTCTACTTACTCTACTACTCACCGATTATGACCTCCTATTAATTTATTTCTTAAAATAGCTGTTGCTTCTTTTTGTAAATCTATTCCTCTAATAATTATATTTTTTCCTATTTTATTTTTTATATCACATATAGTTAATTCTAATTTTCTTTCTTTATCTATTTTTTCTTGATTTTCAAATAAACTAAGTTGTACATCTTCCTTTTCAATAACTTTAGAAAAATTTATGCCTATTCTTCTAATTGGAACTTGTTTATTTGTGGTTACATCATATATGTATAATGCTGCTTTTAATAATTCTGAATATACATTTGTATAATTATTAATTAATTTTGTTCCTCCAGTCGCTTTTATTATATCTTTTGAATATCCTATATATATTCCAACGGTATTTGTCATTAATCCTTTTTCTACTAATCTCAAGCTTCCAAGTTCCACCATTTCCTTTAAAACAGTTCTTGCTTTTATAAATGAATAATCTTCAAATAAGACTTGGCTATTTGATATTGAAGTACTTTGTGGTTTATATGCTTTTATATCTTTAATTGTACAATTTTCTCTTCCCCATGAGTGGTCTATTAAGTATTCTGCATTTATTCCGAATTCTTTGTATATTTTTTTATAATCTGAATGTGCTATATCATACATATCAAATATTCCCATTTTATTTAATCTTTTTTCTATACCTTTTCCTATTTGCCAAAAATCTGAAAGTGGTTTATGATGCCATAATTCTTTTTTATACTTTTCTTCATCTAAAAATCCTATATTACTTGGTAAATGTTTTGCTGTTATATCTAAAGCAATTTTAGCTAAGTACATATTAGTTCCAATTCCTGCAGCACTAGATATTCCATATGTATCATATATATCCTTAATTATTTTTTTAGCAAGTTCTATAGGAGTTAATTTATATAAATTTAAGTATTCGGTAATGTCTATAAATGCTTCGTCTATTGAATAAACATGTATATCTTGTTCTGAAAAATATCTTAAATATATTGAATAGATATTTGCAGAATATTCTATATATTTCTTCATTCTCGGCATTGCTATTATGTATTTTATATTAGCTGGTATTTCAAATATTCTACATCTATTTTTTACCCCTAGCATTTTCATTTTTGGAGTAACTGCTAAACAAATAGTTCCTTTTCCTCTTGATGAATCTGCTACTACTAAGTTAGTATTAAATGGATCTAGACCTCTTTCTACACATTCTACAGAAGCATAAAATGTTTTTAAATCAATACAAATATATGTTCTACTCATTTTTTGCACTTCCTTGCTTTTATTTTAAATTATTATATCATTTTTTAGCATCAATGTAAACATATGTTTGTATATATACTCCTGGTAATATTTTCATAATATAAATGTATAGTAATTGTTAATAATATTTTAGCTTAAAAAATGACATAGAATAATATAGTTATCTATGTCATTTTTAAGACTATTAATTTTAAGTTTTATATTTATTTGTTTCTAATTTCAATTATCTTCTTTATATCTTCATATTTTTTATCATTATCCTCTAAATCTATTATTAACCATTTCTGACCGTTTCCTTCTGGTGTTTCTTTATAAATCTTTTGTATAGCACTACTAAAAGATAAAAGCATATTTTCAAAAATTTCTTTTTCATTTTTTCCGATAACAATTAATATACTAAAATAATTTTCTCTAGGATACACTGTACATAATGATTTACTAGATTTTTTGAATTTAGCATTCCAACCATATTCCCAATTACATTTACTAAATTCAAACTTAGGTATTGAATTATATGTATCTTTCATATACTTACAAAAATCTTCCCACAGATTGTTATTTATGTACTCTTTCATTTCTTTTTCAGTAGAAATATGATTGATATTTTCTTTTTCAAACATATGCTATATCTCCTTTACAAATAGATATTTATTAATTCTAATTATAAACTTTGACCCATGTCTAAAATTATATTTTGTCCATTTATACATTTTGTTATTTCTAATAATGCATAAATGGTATCTGCTACATCTGTTGGCCTTACAAACTTTTTTATAGGGATATCTTTTATATAATTTTCAAAATATTCATCACCTTTTACTTCTTGATGCATATGTGGCACAGTACCTAATGATATTGTATTTATTCTAATATTGGATTCTCCTAATTCATTTACTACAGAATGCATAAAACCATATAAACCAGATTTAGCAGCACTATATGCTGGTAAACCATAAGTTGATATTGCATTTATTGAAGATATTATTATAATAGATTTCATTTCATCTGTATTTTTTATTTTTAATAAATCTAACATTATTTTTACTAAATAAATATGTGAATTTAAATTTAGTTTAATAGATTTATCTATATCTTCAATTGTGATTGATTTTAATCCACCTACTTCACTTTTCATATTAACTCCAGCCATACTAATTAGATAATCTATATGCTGATATTTATTTTTTATAATGTCATGTACTTTTTCTATTTGCTTATAATCTGTAACATCTGTTTTTAAAAATTCATAATTAGGATGATTTTTTATTTCTAAATTATTTGTTTCATTTATATCAAGTACAATTACTTTAGAATTTTCTTTTAATAATTTATTTACTACTATATTTCCTATTCCACCATTTCCACCTGTAATAACAACTACTGAATTTTTCATAATTATTAATCTCCCCTATTTTTTTATTTAATAAAATATATTTTCTTTTTAATCACACAAAATACATGTCGGTGACGGCACTTTAAAACTATTTATATATTCAAGCTTACCTGTACATATATTTCTTTTTAATATTTCTATTTCATCTGAATCTTGACATGCTACAAATAAATAATTTTGTGTTTTATCAATTTCTATATCTCTAGGAGTTTGTCCTTGTAATGAAATATTTTGTATAAATTTTATATTTTTATTTTCATATTTAAATACTGATATACTGTTATGTCCTCTTATGCTTAAATAAATAAATTTTCCATCTTTTGAGATTTTTATTGCAGCACCTGTATTACTATCTTTTTTTATATAGTTATCAGGAAATATTGATATTTTATTTAATATTTGTAATTTATTATTTTTAAATTCTAAAACATATAACATACAGCTTTTTTCTGTTATTAAGAAAATAGTATTATTATAAATTGCTATATGTCTTGGCTCTGTATTTTCTGGTAATTCTAAGCTAGTTATTTTTTGTATATGATTTATATCAATAGAATATACTGTAATAGTATTTGTTCCTAAATCAACTGTAATTAGATTCTTTTCATCATTAAACAATTTACTACAGTGCATATGTGATTTATTATCTTTTATTATTTCTTTAATTAAAAGTGTCCCAATCATTCCATTTTCTTGTAACTTACATGCAGTAAAATACCCATCCATATAGTTAGATATAAAAATCATTTTATTTTTATTGCTTATTTCTATATGACATGGGCAACTTCCTGATGATGATACTTTATTAATAAAGGTTAATTTGTTTAATTCTTTTTTATAAGAGATTATGTATCCATAATTTTTATTGTTTATATCAGAAATTTCTTGTGTAGAGTAAATATATTCTGTATTTTGTACTAAATAAGTACATCTTGAAAAGTCGTTTGTTGAAAGAATATATTTTAAATTATTGTCTTTAAATTCATATTTTATAACACCTTTATTTGAACAATTACCTATATATAAATATTGTTTTTCCATGATTAATCCCCATATAATTAATTTTAAGTACCTTATTATTATATCACATTTATTTTATGTATACAAGTATAATCAAGCTGGTTATAGACAATAAATTTCAATATTTTGTTTTTGCGTTTTTTCATTAATCTTTTTACAATATCTTCATTTATTAATTTTTTAGAAATCTTTATAAATTTCTCTAATCTCATCTCTTGCATCTTCAGTAAATTCTACTATACTAAATTCTTTTCATGTTTCTTCTATATATTTGTTTAAACATTCCTTTTATCCTCTCAATTTCCTGTACTTAAAATTTTTAAAATTTAAAGAGAACTACTTTTGTAGTCCTCTAAATAATTATTTTCTATTTTCTATTTCTAATTTACCTCTCCATAAATTTAAAATAATATCTGCTTGTTTTGCTAAATCTTTTGAATGAGTTACAATGACAACACACTTATTCATTTTATGAGAGCAGTCCTTTAATATTTCCATTATACTTTCTGCTGTTTCTTCATCTAAATTTCCAGTTGGTTCGTCTGCTAACAAAACTGGTGCTTCTGATGCTAATGCTCTTGCTATTGCAACACGCTGTTGTTGTCCACCGGATAATTTTAAAACATTTCTTTTCATTTCTTTATCAGTAAGTCCAACTTTTTCCAAAATTGGCTTTGGTGGTAATTTTGAAGCTATTGACACATTTTCCATTGGTGTTAAATAATCTATTAAGTTATAACTTTGAAATATAAAAGAAACATTATTTTTTCTATGATTTGCAAGTCCATAATTTTCTATATTTTCTCCTTTAAATAATATTTCTCCCTCTGTTGGTGTATCAAGTCCACCTAGTAGTGATAAAAATGTTGTTTTTCCACTTCCGGAATGTCCTAAAATTGAGTATATTTTGCCTTCTTCTAAATTCACATTTATATTTTTAAAAACTATGCTATCTCTTGAATACGCATATTTTAAATTCTTAATTTCTAATATAGACATTTTTTATTCCTCCTTAATCTATTTTACTAAAAATATCTCTTGGTTTTATCTTTGTAATTTGA
>CALXQA010000051.1 GCA_944390335.1 uncultured Clostridia bacterium | reverse complement strand
ATCAAAAAATTCGTAATATAGATTTTTATATTACGAAAAAATTGAAAAATCCGTTCCATAAATTTTTATAAAGTAAATTAAATAATACTACTAAAAGACAGGAAAGAGATACAGAGTGTATCTCGTAAACGCACAGAAAAACAAGTTTTGTAGTTATCTGTAAAAGTGGAAATATACAGAAAAACAAAACACAATAAAAATTTTATTGTAAAATTAAGTATACTATGATAAATTATATATAATAAATTAATATAACTTTTTTAAAAAGTGATTGAGACAAATAATAAGATTGGATGTGCTATGATGTTAGATAAAATAATTAAAAGTTGCAAATATGTTGCTAGCAATTCAAAATCAGTAAAAATAAATGAAATAAAATTAAATGAATTTGCAGAAAAAATTAATAAAAGAGAAACTAAGCATTGGCTTAGTTCTTCTCCATATAATTTATTAGATTTACCAATAGAAACAATAATAAACTTTTTGCTAGTATATGAAGCAATTGATTTTTCATTTTGGGGAAATCCTAAATGGACAATAGATACTCCTAATGGAAAAGAAGATGGAAGTATGGCTCTTTTATACGCTATATTAAAATATGTAAAAGAAAAAGATACTACAGATTTTTCTAATATAACTAAAGATGAATTTAGAAAAGTACTAAAAGGAAATGTGGAAATCCCACTATTTGAACAAAGATATAGTATTATAAAAAGTGTAAGTGAAACAGTAAATAAAGAAATGAACGGAAATTTTTATAAATTTATAAAAAATATTAGTAACGATGTAGAATTATTGGAAGTTATTATAAAATATTTTCCTAATTTTAAAGATGAAAGAAAATACAGAGAAAAAACAATATATTTTTATAAATTAGCACAATTACTTACATCAGATATATTACATATAAGAAAACTAAAAGAAAACATAAAAGTGGATTATTCACATATTATTGGTTGTGCAGATTATAAAATACCACAAGTTATGAGAGGTTTGGGGTTATTAGAATATAGTGATGATTTAGAAAAAATCATAGATAATAAAGAAGAAATAGAAGAAAATTCAGAATATGAAGTAGAAATAAGAGCAAATATGCTAGTTGTAATAGAAAAAATAGCAAAAAAATTGAATAATCACATATATTCTATTGATATTAATGATTATATATGGAGTCAATCAAAAAATAAAGATATTGTATTAAAACCATATCATCTAACTAGAACTACTAATTATTAATAATAAAAATATAAATTTTAAATAAAAAAGGAGATGATTATGAGTACAATTATATATTTAATAAGACATTCAGATACAACAGATGAATTAGGTATTAGAAATACAAATGAAACTAGCCAGATTATAAATGAAAAAGAGATTTTATCTATTAAAGGAGAAAAAGATTCTAACAAGTTAAGTAAGAATAAAGAACTTGAAAATATAGATGTACTTTGGTCTAGTAGTTATGTAAGAGCAAAACAAACTGCAAAATATATTGCAAGTATAAATAACTTGCAATTAAATATTGATGAAAGGTTAAATGAAAGAAAATTAGGTAATTTAGAAGAAATAGCAGAGTTTATGAAAGATAAAAAAACAAGAGATGTTTCAGAGGTACAGCTCGTATTTCCAAAATTTAAAACATCTGATGGAGAAAGTTTAGAGGAAACTAAACGAAGAATGTTAGACTTTATTATAGAAATATTAGAAAAATATAAAGAAAAAAGAATAGCTGTAGTTAGTCATGGAGGCTCAATTAAATTTCTGCTACTTAATTGGTGCATACTTAACAATAGTAAAAAGCTAGAATATAAAGGAAGAATGCTAAATATTACTTCACCATGCTTATTAAAACTTACATTTAGTGATAAAAAATTAATAGACTTAATTCAGGTTATTTAGGAGGTTAATAGTGAAAACAGAATATGAAATAAGAATTCTAGAAATAGATAAAGAAGAAATGATAAAAAAATTAGAAAATTTAGGTGCTAAAAAAATAGGGGAATATAACCAAAAAAGATATGTATATGACTTAAAGCCCATAGAAAAAGAAAAATGGATTAGGTTAAGAACAAATGGGATAAATACAACTCTTACATATAAAAATATAGTCAGTAATACAATAGATGGTACCAAAGAGATAGAAATAGAAGTAGATGATTTTGAAAAAACAAATGAATTCTTAGAAAAAATAGGTTTTAAACCTAGAGGGTATCAAGAAAATAAAAGAATACAATACATTTTAAATAATGTAGAAATAGATATAGATACATGGCCTATGATAAAAACTTATATGGAAATAGAAGGAAAAAAAGAGCAAGATGTTATCAACATGAAAAAACTTTTAAATATAGATGAAAGTAAAGTAACTACACTAAATTGTGATGATATATATAAAAGAATATATAATATAGATATTTCTAAAATTAAAGAACTAAAATTTTAAAAAAAGTAAAAAGTGAGGAATGTAAATTAAATATAAAATGAAAAAATTAAATGTTATATTAGTATATAATAAAGATGAAAGTAAAATATTAATGTGTAAAAGAGCAAAAGAACCATATAAAGGAAAATATAATTTAGTTGGTGGAAAAGTAGAAGAAAATGAGACTAAACTAAAGGCAGCATACAGAGAACTTAAAGAAGAAACAGGAATATCTAATAAAGACATTGTACTAACACATATCATGGACTTTAAATATAGTATGCAGAATATGGAATTAGAAGTATTTGCAGGAAAATTAAATAAAGATGTAGAGTTAGTAGAAGAAGTAAATAAGCTTTATTGGATAGATAAAAACAATAATTTTTTTGATACAAATATATATGCTGGAGAAGGGAATATATGGCATATGGTAAAAAGAGCTGAAATGTATATAAATAAATTATAATGGGAGAGTATTTATGAAAATAGCTATAATATCTGATATACACAGTAACTTAGAAGCATTAAAAGCAACTTTAAATGATATAAAAAGTAGAAACGTAGATAAAATAATATGCTTAGGCGATATGATTGCAAAAGGAGTACATCCAAAACAATGTATAAAACTAATAAGAGATAATTGTGATATAGTTTTGCAAGGAAATTGTTACTTTTTCATGCTACACCAACTTTAAATAATAAAGCTGTATTAAATGTAGATAGTATAGAAACAAAATATAAAATGTTTATTCCAAGCCAAAAGACTATTTCACAAAATAGTGCAGATGTAGTAATATATGGACATATTCATCATCCATACATGGATAAAATATATAATAAAACACTTATAAATGTAGGAAGTGTAGGAAATTCATTTGATGTAATAAGAAATAAAGAAAAGGATAGTAATATTTTAAAAACAACAAAGTGCTGTTATCTAATTATAGAAGGAGAATATGGAAGTAAGGAATATACATCTGATATTTCATTTCAATTTATAAAATTACCATATGATATACAAAAAGAATTAAAAGATGAAAATATAAATATTGAAAAGGAAAGCTATAGATATGAATTAGAAAATGGGATGTATAGAGATATGACAAAAATAAATGAAAATTTTAAAAAGTTAGGAATAAAAGTAGAGAATATATAGGGAGGCAAAAAATGAAGTATTTTAAAAAATTAGTAGGAGATAGAATATATTTATCTCCAAGAAATATTGAAGATGTAGAAAAATTTACAGAATGGATGAATGATTTTGAGATAACAGATTATATAGGTAGAAGCGGAAGTATAATGTCAATTTCAGGAGAAAAAAGATACTTAGAAAATGATGATAATCCACAAGGAGTTTTTTCTATAATAACACTAGATGAAAATAAGTTAATAGGCTCAATAGGATTAAAAGGAGTAGACGATATAAATATAAATAGAAAAGCGACTTTAGGAATTTTTATAGGAGATAAAGAGTATCAAAACAATGGATATGGAACAGAAGCAATTAAATTAATATTAGAATATGGATTTAAATATCTAAATTTACATAGTGTTAAACTACATGTATTTAGTTTTAATAAAAGAGCTAAAAGATGTTATGAAAAATGTGGATTTAAAGAAGTTGGAAAAAGTAGAGAAAATGTATTTATTAATGGCAAATGGTATGATACAATTATTATGGACATTTTAGAAAATGAGTTTGAAGGAGAATATATTAGAAATAAAAATATTTAAAATTAGGCATACAAAATAGTATGTCTATATTTATTGACTAAAGGATTATATCATGATATTATTTTGGCATAAAATGTATTTTTATATGGAGAAAAAGAAAAAATGGAAGAAGAAATTTTAAACAAACTAACAAATGAAGAACTAAAAGAATTTATATTAGAAATTATAAAAGAAGAACCTGTAATAAAGCAAAAATTTGAAATTAAGTTCTCACGGCTATTTTGGTAAAAAAACTAAAAAAGAGTATAAAGAAATAATAGAGCAAAGGTTATGGGCAATATCTGATAGAGGATACATTAGTGATGAAGCAGGAAGCTACATGATGAATATTATTTATGAGTATGGACATATAATAGAAGACAAAATAAAAGAAGATAAATTCTTAGAGGCAATCAGAATCATAGAATCTTGTTTAGAAGTAATAGGAGAATTATATATAGACGGTTCTAATGGAGAACATGGAGATATTGAAGATTTATTTAATGAATATACAAAAGAAATATTAGAAAAATCAAATAAAAAAGAAAAAGCAGAATTTCTAAAATGGTTAAAAGAATATATAGATACAAAAGACGAATTAGGAGATTATAAAGATTCATTTAGAGATCTTTATAATATATATAATAAATAATTTTAATAATAAAGGAAGCAAAAAGATTATGGATATAAATAAAATAATTGAAAATTTAGAATATAATAAAGATGGTAAATTTCAAAAAGATACAATACTAGAGGCAAGAAAAAACAAAGAAGAAGTGACTAATAGATTATTAGAAGAATTAGAAAAAATCAATAATAATATAAGCTTTTATGCAGATAGTCCAGATTACATATTGCAATTATACGCTTTATATTTACTAGCAGAATTTAGAGAAAAAAGGGCATTTCCAGTTATAATAAAAATTTTATCAAATAAGAACCAAGAAGAAGTAAGCGATTTATTTGGAGACCTTATAACAGAAGATTTAAAAAATATATTAGCAAGTACATATAATGGAGATTTAGAGAGCATATATAATTTAATAGCAAATAAAAATATTGATGAATACATAAGAGGAGCTGCATTTAATTCATTAAAGATATTACAAAAAGAAAATATCATAAGTCAAGAAAAAGTATTAGAAATTATATATAAATTACTTGATAATGAATTAAAAAAAGATAATAGTATTGTAATTACAGACATAGTAGATTATATAGCTGAAAACAAAATATATGATCAAATTAAATTAGTAAAAAAACTATATAAAGAAAATAGAGTCGAAACGATGGTGAGAGGTGATTATGATGATTTTATAGATGAAATTTATGGTGATGAAGTTTTATATGATTATGATGAAATGATAGATGATACAATAGAGCGTTTTTCTAGATGGGCTTGTTTTAATAAAAATGAAGATGAAAATAATGACTTTGACTTTGATGAATTTCTTTCTAAGACTAAAAAAATAATTAAAGAAGATACAAAAGAAAATACAATAAAAAAGATTGGTAGAAATGAACCATGTTATTGCGGAAGTGGCAAAAAATATAAAAACTGTTGTATGAACAAAAAAGAAGTACAAGTAGTAACTCCAGCAGATAAATACATAGAAAAATCTTTAAAAGACTATCCAAAACAGAATTTACAAAAATACTATGAAAAAGAAAATATAGAAATAGATGAAAAATTATATAAAGTATTAAAACATAAAGCAATTCCTTTATGGGTAGATAGAAACTATAATGAAGAAACTAGAAGAAATATAAAAAATATGAATGAGGCTTTAGAACTTATCAAAGCAAAATGTGAAAAAGAGAATATACATACTGTAGAAGATTATGATAATAAAATAGCAATACATTATGGATTGATGGATATTGTAGAAAAATATTTTGATATTTTAGACAAAGCAGATTCAAGATTAGAAGATTCTATAGCTGATAAAAAAGAACAGTTTTTATCAGAATTAAACAATATAATAGATATAGGATATAAAAATAAAAAGATGAAAAAAGGGAAAAAATAATATATGAAAGTAGCAGAAATAAAAGAAATACTAAAAAAATATAATAATGAAGAAAAAGAAAAAATAATTATAGAATTATATAAGAGAATACCTAAAAGAGTAAAAGAAGATTATAATATAGATAATTATATAATAAATGCAAATAAAGATGTACATACAAAAAAACAAGAAGAAAATATATCTATAGAAAAATTAGAAAAAGAAATAGACTTCTTTTTACAATGTGCATATAACGATTATTATGCATCACCAAATAAAATAATTCCAAAAAATGAAAGAACAAAATGGAGATTTAAAGTAAAAGACTTCTATAAACAATTAAATAAATTTCCAGCTAAAACAGAAGAAGGTAAAAAAGCAACTGAATTATTAATAGATTTGTATAAAATATTAAGTTTAGGAAGTAACTATTTAACATTTACAAGTTGGAATACTTTTGGAGCAATACAGGTATGTCAATCAGACTTTTACTCTAATATAATTGAAAGAACATTAGAAAATGGTGTTAATAAAGAAAATTTAAAAGTATGTACCGAATTATTAAATGTAGAATATGATCCTCAAGAATATCATAAAAATATTTTAATATCACTAGAAAGTTCCTTAAGAAGTACTGATGCTAAATATATGGCAATAGAACTTTTAAAAGAACAGGCAGATACATATATAGAAAAATATAAAAAGAATAATAAATATGATGATGAAGAACATGCAAACTACATTATAGAGTGTATTGTAGATATTTATTTTAGTTTATGTGAGATAGATGAAGGTTTGAAATATTATCATAAAAAATACATACAATCAAAATCAGAGATTAAAGAATACATTATATTAGATAATTTAGAATTTCATGAGCTATATAATGAGTGGATTAAAGAATATGAAAAATATGAAGGAAAAATTGAATATAGAGCAGAACTAAAAAATAAATATAGGAAAATAAAAAGTGAGTATGGGAAAAATTAAAAAATATATAGGAGGGGTAACATATGAAGAAAAAATCTAAAGTTATTAAAATAGTAATTATTTTGTTAGTTATAATACTAATAGTTATAGGAGTAATTTTTGTTATAAAAACTAATTTATATAATAATGATGAAACAATTTCAGATGAAACAGGACGAGTATGGAAGAGAAAAGAAGTTCTTTTAGACAAAACAGTAAATACTGATATTGGATTTATACCAAAATGGGATGAAAGATTAATTACTCAAAAATTTTATTCTGTAGAATATATGAATAATGAATATTGGACATCAAGAGATGTAAAAACTACAAGTGATAAAATTGGAAAGAAATTAGGAACTACTACTGCATCAGGATATGATGAAAATACAGATAAAAACTATACTATTAATCTTACTATGTATGAATTAAAAGACTTCCCAATAGAATGCATTATTGCAGTACAGTTTGAAGGTGATTCAGATTATTATATATATGCAAATACATCTTATAGACCTAAAACGCTAGGAAATCTTATAGATGACTTAAATTTAAAAGAAATAGCAGACTTTGGTACAGTTAATTATAATTATTCATATACAGATTCAAATGGTGAAACTCAATATGCAGAAGTAGAATTTTATGATGTAGATAATGAAATTATTTGGAATATGTTACTTGATAAAACAAAACTTCAAAATATATATGATTTAAGAGAAAGATATACAAGTGATCATTCTACACAATCAGTAAGCATAGAAGTAAAAATCCCTATGCTTGGAATTCAAAATTCAAGAATATCATTAACAGATAAAGGTTATTTATTAATAAATATTTTTGATACAGGAAAAGGCTTTTATATTGGAGAAAAGAAAATTCAAGACTTTATAGATTATATTTCTAATAACTATGATGGATATAGAATTGTATATGTAGATGAAAATGGGGAAGAAACTAACTTACTTAATGAACTATCTACTGATGAAAATAAGGATGATGGTAAAATTATGGTAACTCAAAACACTTTAAATGGAGTAATATCTGAGGAATTTAATATGAATGAAATTTTAAATGATACTGCAAATTTTATAACTCCTGGTTCTTCTTCAATAAATTAAAATAAATAAAAACATATAAAGATACAAAATAATAATCAAAAAATTGGATTAAGGAGCATATAATGCAAAATATATTAATTGCAAAAACAAAATTGCCAGTAGACTTTATTCAGAATTTATATACTGAATTTAATAAAAATGTAGCAGATAGAATATTAGAAGGAATGAGCAATAATAGATTAACTACAATAAGAGTAAATACATTAAAATATAATATTAATGATTTAAAAGAATATTTAGATAATAACAAGATTACTTATGAATTAGTAGATTGGTATAAAGATGCTTTAGTTATAAAAAATGTAAAAGAAAAAGAACTAGAAAATTTAGAGATATATAAAAATGGACAAATATATATACAAAGCTTATCTAGTATGATTCCAGCACTTGCATTAAAGCCAAAAGAAAATGATAAAGTATTAGACTTAACAGCAGCACCTGGTAGTAAAACAACTCAAATGGCATGTATGATGAATAATAAAGGATATATTTTAGCTAATGAAATTGATAGAATAAGATGTGAAAGACTAAAATATAATGTAAAAATGCAAAATGCAGAAATAGTAGATGTCATAAATGAAGATGGAAAAAATATACATAAAAAATATCAGGAATATTTTGATAAAGTACTACTAGATACACCATGTAGTGGAGAAGGAAGATTTTTGACTCAAAATCCTAAAACATATAATTCTTGGTCTAAAGATGAAGTAAGCAGATTAGAAAAATTGCAAAAAGAATTAATAAAAAGTGGGATAATAGCACTAAAAAGCGGAGGAATAATGTGCTATTCAACATGTACATTAAATAAGGTAGAAAATGAAAATATAATAAAATGGGCAAAAGATAATTTTAATATAGAGTTATTGGATATAGATTTAAAAATAAAAAATAGCATAAAAGTAATGAAAAAATCATTAAAAATATTACCAAATGAAATGCAAGAAGGTTTTTTTATAGCTAAATTTAGAAAAAAATAGGAGATATAAAATAAAAAATGGAGCTACCTAAAGTTGTTCAAGAAAGAGTAGATGAAGAGATAAGAAACATAAAATTATCAGAGTTAAAAAAGGTTTCAGAAGACGTAAGTAATAAATATTTAGATAATAAAAATGGTGCAAATAATAGTATATTAAATACAAAATTACAAGTATTAGCATATAGTATAATGAGAATGCCAGCTACATATGCGGCAAATGTCAAAGTATTAGAATATGTTTTTAGAAAAGTAAATAAAGAAGAAATAAAAAATATCATAGATATAGGAGCAGGAGTAGGAACAAGTGCATGGGCTATGTTACAATATATAGATAACCCCAATATATTATGTATAGAAAAGCAAAAAGATATGCAAGAATTAGGAATGCATATAATGTCTGGGATAGAAGCACTTAAAAATGTATATTGGGAAAACTTAGATATAATAAATAGTAACATAAAAAAAGCAGCAGATTTAGTTATGTGTAGTTATGTTATTAATGAAATACCTAAGGAAAAAAGAATAGATATAGTAAATAAGATAATTAGCCTAAGTAATAATCTAGCTATAATTATAGAACCTGGAACACCAGCAGGTTTTGAAAATATTAAATTAATTAAAAAATATGCTGCAAAAAATCGGATATAATATAATAGCACCTTGTACATCAAATGAAGAAAAATGTAAATTAAATGAAAATGATTGGTGCCATGCAGTTGTAAGAGTAGCAAGAAATAAAGTGCATAAATATATAAAAGAAGCTACAGTTCCTTATGAAGATGAAAAGTTTACATATATTGCAATATCTAAAAAAGATTATGGAAGAGAAAAAGCTAGAATACTTAGAAAACCAATTGTGCAAAATGGAAAAATTATATTAAAACTATGTCAAGATGGTAAAATTGTAGATATGATAGTCACCAAAAAAGATAAAGAAATGTATAAATATGCAAAAAAGAAAGAATGCGGAGATTATATGTAAAAGGAGGAAAATTATGAGATGCCCTAATTGTGGAAGTACTAATATATCAAGTATAATAAATACAAATACACATACAAAAGGCTTTGATGGAAGTGATGCTTGCTGTGGATATTTACTTTTTGGTTGGCCTGGAATACTATGCGGACTATGTAATACAGGTGATACAACAAATATATGTAATGACTGTGGTAAGAGGTTTTAAATGAAAAAGCAGAATAAAATAAAACTATGGGCTTTTTTTATATAATAGGAAAGTATAACAAAATGTTTTAGAAAATATTATCAAGACTATTGCGAAAATATGTTTGATATGATATACTATAAAACAAAGATGGGTGGTGAGAAAGTGAGATTAACATTTCCATATATATTTAAAGCAAATAGAAGCCAAAAAGAAATAATAGAAGAAATAATGTGGCATTGTGAAAAAGTATATAACATGTTAAATTATGATATATATCAGGGAAAAGAAACAATATCATTAAAAAATAGTATAAATTTACAAAGTAGCAAAATCTATAAAAAGTATAGAGAATTAAATTGGTATTCTAAATATCTACATTCACATACATTGCAAGAAACTATTATAAAATGTATAAGTGACCATAAGTCATACATCGCATTAAAAGAAAAATATGAAAATGGAGAAAAAAGTATTAAAGGAAAACCCAATAAACCAAGATATAAAAACTCAGGAAAAATAGAAATAAC
>CALXQA010000050.1 GCA_944390335.1 uncultured Clostridia bacterium | reverse complement strand
AAATGTAGTTTTTTAGGAGAAAAGATATGAATTTTGAAGATAAATTTAAAATAGATATAGAAAATTTAAAAAATGATATGGCAATAGAACATATGACTGTAACAGATGAGGATATTTTAATGTTAGAAAAATATTCTAAAAAAGAAATCAGTATGAATGATGCCATAAACAATATTATTAAAGGAGAATTATAATGGTTGAATTATACGAGGCAGTAAATTCAATATATTGTTATCCTAATAGTAATGTACTTGTAAATAAATTAAATATCCATGATAATAAGAAACTAGAGAAAATAGAACGAAAATTAGTACTGCTAAAATTATATGAACTAAGGCAAAATAAAAAAATAGGGAAATTTGATATAATGCATTTTATATCAATTCATAAATTCTTATTCGGTGATATTTATCCATTTGCAGGGAAACTTAGAACAGAAGATATAGCAAAAGACAATTTTAGATTTGCTAAATGGGAATACATAGAAGAACAATTAAAAGAATTATTAGAAAAGCTTTCAAAAGACAATTTGGATAATCTTACAAAAGAACAAATGAGTAAAAAATTAGCATATTATATGTCAGAATTAAATGTACTTCATCCATTTAGAGAGGGAAACGGAAGAACAATAAGAGAATTTATAAGAGAACTTGCTTTTAAGCATGGATATTATTTTGAAATAAAAGAAGTAAGTCCAGAAGAAATGCTATTAGCTTGTATCCAATCTACAGTGGATACAACACATTTAGAAGAACTAATATATAAATGTTTAGAGGAAATAGATTAATCTACTTCCTCTTTTTTTCTTATGCACCTCTTTTTAAAATTCTTTCCTAACTTTTTTTTAATAAAAGTATTAAAATCATTTTCTGTACCTTTTACAAAAGAATCTTTTTTTACTATATGAGCATTTTTCTTAGCAGTAAAAATATAATAAAAATCTTTAGCTTCATAAATAGATTCTAAATAGCTATATACTCTTTCTGTTTCACCATATTTATTAACAATAATTATACCATTTTCATTAAAGTAATAAATATTTTTTAAATCACATACATCTTCATCATATATTTTTTTCATTGCTTTTCTATCATATTTTTGACTTTTAAAAGCAGATACCCAAAATGATATACCTAAAATTATAAATATTATATTGATTAATATGTTCCAAAAAAGGCCTAGAAAATAGTTATCCCACTTTAATAAATAGCATATAGCTATTATTATCATTATTAATCCGCAAACTAAAAATGAATAAAAATCAAACCTTTTTACTCTAAACTTATAAAATTTATAAAACTTATTTATAGATGCTTCATCTAATTCAGTATGATTTATAAATATAGCTTCTTTTTCACGAGCTCTTGTTACTTGTTCATTATTAACTTTACTAATAGAATCTTTATCTTTTTTCATAAAATCCTCTTTCTTAATCCATTTTACATATTTTTACATATTATGACAAAAAAATCAAGACTTTTTATCATTAAATTAAATAAAAGTTCATTTAAAATGTAGAATAAATAAAACAAAGCTGAAAATCTTGACAATTTAGTCTTCTAAATTATATAATATTTAAATAAAAATGAAAATAAATATGAAGAAAGAAGGAAATAAATATGGATAATAAAGTATTAATAATGGGGCATAAGAATCCAGATACAGATTCTATTTGTTCTAGTATAGTTGCTGCTAATTTAGTAAAGAGTTTTGGAGTTGAAACAAAAATTGTAAGACTAGGAAATATTAATAAAGAAACAGAATATGTACTTGACTTTCTAAAAATAGATGCACCTGAGTTTATTCAAGAAGTAAAAGATGGTCAAGAAATTATATTAGTTGACCATAATGAAAAAATGCAAAGTGTAGATGGAAGAGATAATGCTAAAGTATTAGCAGTTATTGACCATCATAGAATAGCAGATTTTAACACAATAGAACCATTATATTATTTAGCTAAACCATATGGTTGTACATCAACTATTCTTTATGAAGAATATAAAAAGGCAGGAATAGAAATAGATAAGACAATAGGAACTTTAATGTTAAGTGCAATAATATCTGATACTCTATTATTAAAATCACCAACTTGCACAAAAAGCGATATAGAAGCTGTAAAAGATTTAGAAAAAATAACAGGACTAGAAGCAAATAAATATGGATTAGATATGTTAAAAGCAGGAACAGATTTAAGTACATATTCTAGTTCAGAAGTAATTAATTTAGATGCAAAGGAATTTTCAGAAGGAGAAAAGAAATTTGTGATTTCACAAGTAAATACAGCAGATATTGATGACGTTTTTTCTAGAAGAGAAGAGTTAGAATTTGCAATGGAAAAAGAAATAGCAGATAAAAAGTTAAATCTTTTTGTATTTGTTATAACTGATATTATTAATACAAACTCAAAAATAATAGCATTAGGAAATGAAAAAGAGTTGGTAGAAAAGGCCTTTGGAAAAGAACTAGATGATTTAGATTCAATGATGCTAGAGGGTGTTGTATCAAGAAAGAAGCAAATAGCACCACCAATACTAGAAGTAATAAAGTAAGTAATATAAGAGCAAAAGTAAAAACTTTTGCTCTTTTTTGTCATAATGTGTCGATGAGTTTTACTTGACAGACTAACAAATGCCATATATAATGGTTATACAATTTAAATATTTAAATTATATTATTTCTAACAATAATCGTATCAGATTATTGAAATTCCCACTAAATTAAAATTTAATAAAGGAGGTATGCCTATGGTAAATTTGCGTAAACAAAAGATAAAATTTTCTATATATTTATTTTGTATAATAGTATCAATAATACTAATTTATATAAAATTAAAAAGCCCCTTAATAAAAATTATGAAAACAGAAGATGAACTAAATACAAAACAAATGATAGAAATAAAGCCAAAGTTAGCATATAAAGGAGAAGTTGAAGTTTATAAAAAAACAAAAGAAGAAAAAGAATTTACAAAAATACTAAATGATAAAAATAAAGAAATTGCTAATGATGAAATATTAATAGATATGCCAGATAAAGCAAGTCCGGAGAATGTAAAGAATATAGAAACATTGGTAGTAGATGATTATATAATAATTAGTTTTGAACAAGCCAAAGATTTAGGAACAGAATATGAATACTATGTAAAAATGGAAGATGATAAAAATCAAATAAGTTCCGAGATAGTAAAAAATATAAGTAAATCTGGAATAAAAGGGTATAACTATATAATAGATAATTTAGAAGAAACAAAAGCAGGATATGAGATAAACAAAAACAATTCAGAGCCAATACTATTTAATAAAATTAAGTGGGATAAAGATTATTATTTACATATAAGAGCAATAGATGGAAATGGTAATTATTCAGATAATCTAACATATAAGATAGAATTACCATCAAATGGTATTAGAATGCAATATATAGATATAAATACGAATTCTGAGATATCACCAGAAGAAAGTATAGTTGGAAAAATAAACGAAGAATATAATGTAAAAGAATATAATAAAAATATAGAAAACTATACATTAGTAGAAATAGAAGGAGAAGAACAATCAAAATTAAAAAAAGAAAAAATTAATATAAAATATAAATATGCTAAAAATTCAACCATAAAAATCTCATATTATGATAGTATAACAAATACTAAGATAAGTGATGATGAATATATTAATGGATATGAAGGAAAAGAATATAATGTGCAGATAAAAAATATACCAGGATATAAATATAGTAATACTAAAGGTATCTTAAAAGGTAAAATGATAGAAGGAATTCAAGAAATAAAAATATATTATAATAAAATAAGTCATATAAATATAAAATATGTAGATATATTAACAAAACAAAAAATAATCCCAGATGAAAAAATAACAGATATAATAGGTAGTGAATATAGAATAGGTGATAAAGAAATATCAGGATATGAACTAGAAAAAGTAGATGGTCAAAAAGAAGGAACAATTTTAGATGAAGAAATAAATATTACTTTCTATTATAAGGAAAAGGCATCGATTGTTGTAAAACATGTAGATATAGACACAAATGAAATTTTATTAAAAGAAGAAATAGATGGTTATGTAGGGGATAATATTAAAATAAGTTCTAAAGAATTTGAGGGATATATATTGAATGAAAATTATGAAAAATATCAAAAATCAAAAAATAATAAATTAGAAATAAAAGAAGAAAATAATCCTAAACATGAACCATCAAAAACAAGTAATAAAGAAAAAAAGAATATAAAAGAAGAACTAGAAGAAGAATTTTTTATAACTGATAAAAAAACAACAAATATAATAGATGAACTCCTTACAGAAGAAAATTTTGATATAAAAAAAGAAAATATAAGTGAAAATAATTACATAGAAACTATTCAGTCATATGATATAGTTTTAAAATGTAATAATGATGAATATATAATATATTACAAGAAAAAGTAATATAAAAAGACAAGTAAAAAGCAATTTAAATTTTTACTTGTCTTTCTAATTATTTATCAAAATCTAGTTCTGGAAGAACAGGGCATAACCTTTTGTAATTAGAAAAACTGTTATACAATAAATACATATGAGCCTTACGAATAGTAGATAAATATGGAATTATTTTATACTCTTTTTCCTTAACAATCTGAATAAACATATTATACATATTGTCAGCATTAATAAGAGGAACATTATTACAAAAAGAATAAAAAAACTCATTTTGAATATTTTTTAAAATATCATATTCACAATATATGTCTAAATTAGGATACAATTTTTTTATTCTAATATCTCGATTAATTAAAGAACTATTAGAAAAATCTTCTAAACTATTACATAAATATAAAGGATTACTTGTATAAGCAATTTTTTTACTTAATTCAATAAGTCTGCTAAGAATATCAGCATCATTAAAAGTTTTTAGTGATTTAAATAAGTCTTTTTTAAACAATTTACCACATATAGTATTTTGAAAAGTATTATTTAATAAAAGTTGTCTTAAAGCATCTTCAGAATCCAAAGTTATAATAGTATTTGAAGAATTAAAACTACTTTCTGATTTAGAAATTGAGCACATAGAAATATCAACAGGATAATTTAAAATCATCTTGTATAAAGTCTCAACCATATCATTTTTTAATTTATCAGAACCATTTACAAAAAGAACATACTTTCCAGAACAACTATCAAGCCCAAGGTTTCTACTATTAGAAAGTCCGAGCATGCATTTGATGAATTATTTTCATTTTAGAACTACTTAACACTAAATCATCACATACTTTTCCAGAAGAATCTTGAGAGCCATCATCTATCAATATAATTTCAATATTTCTATACGTTTGTGCAATTAAAGAAATAATACACTCTTTAATAGTTTTTTCATTATTATATATATTAACAATAATACTAATTAAATCATTCATCATAAACCTCCATGTAATATTTTTTATATTATACCATAATAAAATATAAAAACAATAAAAAAGTTTACCAAAAGTTCACAGAAATTTAATTGACAATAAATTTTAAAAAATATATAATAAAACGATATATGATAAATGATGGAAAATAAAGGTTAAAAAATTATGAAGTTATATATAATTACTTAATTAATATTTTAATAAAGAAAGAGGGAGAGAAATGCTAAAAATACTTAAGAATTTAAAAGAATCTATATTACTTGTAATAGCTATAATAATACTTTTATGTGTTCAAGCAGCGGCAGATTTAAATTTACCAGATTTTACTTCTAAAATAGTAAATGTAGGATTGCAACAAGGTGGTATAGAAGAAGCTGTTCCAGATGTAATAAGGGAAAGTACATTAAATGATTTAAATTATTTTACAAAAGATGATGAAAAAATACAAAATAGTTATGAATTATTAGAAAAAAATGAAAAGAATATAGAAAAATATCCAGCACTTGAAAATGAAAATATATATAAATTAAAAAAACTAAATAAAGATGAAATACAAGAATTAGAAAAAATAATAGCAAAACCATTAATGATACTCACAGAATTAACTAATGAATCAAATGCAGATAAAATAAAAGAAATGTTATTAAACCAGAGTAATTTATCTTCTGAACAATATTCATATATGTCTCAAATGAATATTATGGATATAATAAAAAGTTTGCCAGAAGAAACAATAGAAGAAATATCAAACAATCTAGAAACCAATTTAAATACAATGTCAGAGTCTATGATAAGCCAAGCTGCAATTCAAGAAATAAAAAATGAATATAAAGCAATAGGAATTAATTTAGAAAATATGCAAAATAATTATATTTTTTTAGTAGGAATTCAAATGCTGGGAGTAGCGCTAATCAGTATGCTATCAGCAGTTAGTATAATGTTTTTATCATCAAGAGTAGCAGCAAAACTTGGGAAAACACTTAGAGAAAAAATCTTTAAAAAAGTACTTAGTTTTTCAACAGCAGAAATAAATGCTTTTTCAACAGCATCACTAATTACTAGAAGTACAAATGATGTTCAACAAATACAACAATTACTTACAATGTTATTTAGAGTTGTAGTATATGCTCCAATAATTGGAATTGGTGGAATATTAAGAGTTGTAAGAACAAGTACTACATCAATGGCATGGGTAATTGCATTAGCAGTGTTTTTAATAATTTCTATAGTATTAGTATTATTTATAGTTGCTATGCCTAAATTTAGAAAAATGCAATCTTTAATAGATAGACTAAATTTAGTATCAAGAGAAATATTGACAGGTCTTCCTGTTATAAGAGCTTTTAATACTCAAAAAAGAGAAGAAAAAAGATTTGATGAAGCTAATAATAATTTAATGAAAAATAGTATATTTGTAAATAAATCAATGAGTTTAATGATGCCAGCAATGATGTTTGTAATGCAAGGAATAATGATATTAATTATCTGGGTTGGTGGACATAGCATTGATGAAGGAATTATGCAAGTTGGAGATATGATGGCATTTTTACAATATACAATGCAAATAGTAATGAGCTTCTTAATGATTTCAATAATTTCAATACTTCTTCCAAGAGCATCAGTATCTGCTAACAGAATAAATGAGATATTAGAAACAGAGCCACAAATAAATGATAAACCAGAAGAAGAATTACAAAAGTTTGATGAAAGTAAAAAAGGATTAGTAGAATTTAAAAATGTGTCATTTAGATATCCAGATGCTGATATGGAAATACTAGAAGATATTGATTTTACATGTGAACCTAATAAAACTACAGCTATTATAGGGAGTACAGGAAGTGGTAAATCAACATTGGTAAATTTAATACCAAGATTTTATGATGTAACAGGTGGAGAGTTGTTAGTAGATGGTGTAAATATCAAAAATGTATCACAAAAAAACTTAAGATCTAAAATTGGATTTGTGCCACAAAAAGGTATACTATTTTCTGGAACTATTGAATCAAATATTAAATATGGAAAAGAAAATATGTCAAATGAAGAAATGGAAAAAGCCGCACAGATTGCACAAGCTACTGAATTTATACAAAACAAAGAAGAAAAATTTAAATCACCTATTGCACAAGGAGGAAATAATGTATCTGGAGGTCAAAAGCAACGTTTATCAATAGCAAGAGCATTAGCAATAGACCCAGAAATATTAATTTTTGATGATAGCTTTTCAGCACTAGATTTAAAAACAGATAAAGCATTAAGAGAAGAACTAAGTAAACAAACTAAAAATAAAACAGTTATAATAGTTGCACAAAGAATAAGTACTATAATGAATGCAGACCAGATAATTGTATTAGAAGAAGGTAAAATAGTAGGAAAAGGAACTCATGAAGAATTATTAAAGAATTGTGAGACATACAAGCAAATAGCACTTTCTCAATTATCAGAAGAAGAGCTTGAAAAAAAGGAGGTGAAATAACATATGCCAGGACCAATGAGAAGAGGAATGAATAATGCTCCAGAAAAAGCAAAAGACTTTAAAGGAACAGTGAAAAAATTAATAAAAAGCTATTTAGCCCCATATAAGTGGCAGATTATAGTAGTTTTAATATTTGCAATAGGTAGTACAATATTTTCAATTGTAGGTCCTAAAATATTAGGAAATGCTACAACAGAAATATATAATGGGCTAATTAGTAAACTTTCAGGTGGAAGTGGAATAAATTTTGAAGCGATTGCTAATATTTTAATTACACTATTAATACTTTATGTTATAAGTATGGCATTTTCATCAATTCAAGGTTTTGTTATGACAAATGTAGCACAAAAAGTAACATACAAAGTACGTAATGATTTAGCTAAAAAGATAAATAAGCTTCCTATGAGATATTTTGATAAAAAAACGAATGGAGAAATTTTATCTGTTATTTCAAATGATGTTGATATGTTATCTCAAAACCTAAATCAAAGTATAACTCAAATAATAACTGCAATATGTACTTTAATTGGTATATTGGTAATGATGATATCTATAAGTATTGAGATGACAATAATTGCAATACTTATTTTACCAATTACAATATTTGTAGTAAGTAAAATAGCTAAAAAATCTCAAAAATATTTTAAAGCACAACAAGACCATTTAGGATATTTAGATGGCCAAGTTGAAGAAGTTTATAGTGGTCAATTAATAGTAAAAGCTTTTAATGGGGAAGAAAAAGTTATAAATACTTTTGAAAAAGAAAATGATAATTTATATCATTCAGCATGGAAATCTCAATTCTTATCAGGACTTATGCATCCTATTATGAATTTTATTGGGAATATGGCATATGTAGGAGTTGCAATTTTAGGAGGATATTTAGCAGCAGAGGGTAGAATAACAGTTGGAAATATACAATCATTTATACAGTATATGAAGCAATTTACACAGCCAATATCTCAAATAGCACAAATATCTGGAATGCTACAAACAATGGTTGCAGCTGCAGAAAGAGTATTTGAATTTTTGGAAGAAGAGGAGGAAGTTCAAGAATTAGAGAATCCTAAGTCAACAGAAGGATTAGTTGGAAATGTAACATTTGACCATGTAGCTTTTGGATATGATCCAGATAATATTATAATACATGATTTTAATGCAAATGTGCATGATGGACAAAAAATCGCTATTGTAGGTCCAACAGGAGCGGGAAAAACTACTATGGTTAAGCTTCTTATGAGATTTTATGATGTAAATTCAGGTGGAATTTATATTGATGGAAATAATATAAAAGAGTTTAATCGTGGCGACTTAAGAAAAATGTTTGGAATGGTACTACAAGATACATGGTTATTTAGTGGAAGTATAAAAGATAATATAAAATATGGAAAGCCAGATGCAACAGATAATGAAGTTATAGAAGCGGCAAAAGCAGCTCATGTGCATCATTTTATAAAAACACTCCCAAATGCTTATGATATGATTCTAAATGAAGAAACATCAAATATATCAGCAGGGCAAAAACAGTTACTAACTATTGCTCGTGTAATACTCGCAAACCCTAAAATATTAATTTTAGATGAAGCAACATCAAGTATAGACACAAGAACTGAAATACAAATACAATCTGCAATGGATAATTTAATGAAAGGAAGGACCAGTTTTATAATTGCACATAGGTTATCAACAATAAAAAATGCTGATTTAATACTAGTTATGGAGCATGGAGATATAGTTGAACAAGGAAATCATGAGGAACTTTTAGCTAAAAATGGTGCTTATGCTAGACTATATAATTCTCAATTCGATGAAGGAGAGGAATAAAATATGGAAAGAAAAGAAGCTATAGATTTATTAAAAAAATATAATAAAGAAGAATTTCACCTAAGGCATGCTCTAACTGTAGAACATGTAATGAGATATATGGCAAAAAAATATGGATATGACGAAGATTTTTGGGGATTGGTAGGGCTTATGCATGATGTAGATTTTGAAAAGTATCCAAATGAACATTGCCAAAAAGCGCCAAGTATTTTAAAGGAAATAGATGCTAGTGATGACTTTATACATGCAGTTTGTAGTCATGGATATGGAACATGTACACAAATAAAACCAGAACATGAAATGGAAAAAATATTATTTGCTGTAGATGAACTTACAGGACTTATATGGGCTGCAACTTTAATGAGACCTTCTAAGAGTACAAAAGACATGGAAGTATCTAGTATAAAGAAAAAGTACAAAGATAAAAAGTTTGCAGCGGGTTGCTCAAGAGAAATAATATTGAAAGGTGCAGAACTTCTTAATTGGGATTTAGAAAGATTAATTACTGAAACATTAGAAGCTATGAAAGAAACAGAAGATGATATAAATAAAGAATTAAAAGAAATTATATAGAGATAATAACTGCTAATGCAATGAAGTATTTAGTGGAGAATAGAAAGTAATAATATGGAGATATAAAAGTATATCTTAGAGATTTTTAAAACTATTTGAAGTGATATAAAAATTAAAAGAACATATGCATATAAAATGTATATGTTCTAAATTTTAGTGCAGTCGAAGTAGTTATTTACAACTTTTTGGCTCTCATAACGATTGATAAAAATACCAACCATTCTAATATAAAATTAACATATGCTTTATATTTTGCAATAAATAATGAAAAAATACTTCACTATGTTACTTATAGTCCGTTGACTTATTTTCAACAGGAAATATATTATAATTAGATAGGAGGAGTTATAATGATTAAAGAAAAAATAGGATCAAAAATAAAAGAATTAAGATTAAAAAATAAGTTAAGCCAAGAAAAATTAGCACTATTATCTAATTTAGATAGAACTTATATTGCCAGTGTTGAAAATGGAAAGAGAAATATCTCTATAGTGAATTTGGAAAAAATAATAATTGCTTTAGATACTACATTAGAAAATTTTTTTAAGGGATTATAAGAGGTAAAAAGATGGAATATTTAGTAAATAATTCTCATAATATTGAGATAAATAATAATATAATTTTAACAAATGAAAATGTTA
>CALXQA010000049.1 GCA_944390335.1 uncultured Clostridia bacterium | reverse complement strand
TTATACTACTCAGTCAAGTAATTGATAAAAATAAAAAAAACATGTAAAATTATATAGATATAAAGGTGAGAAAATGAATGAAGAAGAAATGAAAATAAAACTAAAAGAATATGATATAAAAATATTTGATGAAATAGACTCAACTCATATATATGCTAAAAATAATATAGATAATTTAAATAATAATACATTAGTAATAGCTAGAAGCCAGACAGGTGGAATTGGAACTCATGGAAGAGTATGGTATACAGGAAAAGATAATATAGCAATGACTTTAGTATATAAGCCTAAATGTAAGATTTCAGAAATAGAGAATATAACTATCAAAATAGCAAATAGCATTAAATCGGCTATTTTTTCATTGTATAAAATAGACTTAAAAGTAAAAGAACCTAATGATTTAATGTTAGATAATAAAAAAATATGTGGAATATTAACAGAAATAAATACTTTGAAAGAAAATGTTAACTATTTACTAATAAGTATAGGATTCAATGTTAATGAAGAAAAATTTGATAATGAATTAGAACTAATTGCCACATCACTAAAAAAGGAATTAAAAAAAGAATTTGATATAACTGATATTTGTATAAAAATAATACAAAATATACACGAACAAATAATCGTAAATTTGACCAGTCAGAATAATAGAAAAGATGTTTATTAATTAATAAAATAAAAGCATAAAAAAATGAGGTAAAAATGAAAAGTATACAGATAACTGGTAGAGGAAGATACCTTCCTAAAACTAAAATAGATAATAAATATTTAGAAACAATATTTAATCAAAATCAAGAATATATATATGAAGTTTCAGGAATAGAAAATAGATGGTATGAGCAAGAATTAACTATAGAAGAAATGGCATATGAAGCAAGTAAGAGTGCTTTAGAAAACAGCAGAATATCAAAAAATGAAATAGACTATATAATTGTAGCATCAAGTTCAAGTAATAATATAATGCCAGGAATATCATATAAAGTACAAAGTATGCTAGGAATTAATAATAATTGCATGTGCTTAGATATTCTAGGAGGATGCAGCGGATATATAAATGCATTTGACATTGCAAGAAACTATATTGCTTTAGAGAAAGTAAAAAATGCATTAGTAATTGGCGTAGATAAACTATCAGAGATAATAAATAATGAAGACTTTTCTACAAAGATATTATTAGGAGATGGTGCAGGAGCAACAATTATTTCTAAATGTGAAGAAGAAAAAAAATATTTTTCATATATAGAAAGTAAAGGAGAAGATTCAGATTTACTAGTATATAAAGTAGGAAAGAAAATAGAAATGCAGGGTAAGAAAATATATAAATATGCAGTAAAAGATGTACCCAATGTTATAACTAAAACCCTAAACTTAGCTAATCTAGATATATCTGAAATAGACAAAATAATACTACACCAATCTAATCAAAGAATTATAGATAAAATATCAGAAAAGTTAGGAGTAGAAAATAAAAAAGTATTTAGTAATATAAATAAAATTGGAAATACATTTTGTGCAAGTATACCAATAGCATTATCATGTATAGAAATAAAAGAAAATGAGAAAATACTACTTTGCGGTTATGGAGGAGGACTAAATACAGGTTGTATAATCTTAAATGTATAAAAACTAAATAATGGAGGAATTTATGAAAAACGTATTTTTATTTCCAGGTCAAGGAAGCCAATTTACTAAAATGGGTAAAGATTTTTACGATGAATACAATGAATCAAAAGAAATATTTAATTTAGCAAATAACATAACAAACATTAATGTAAAAGAATTATGTTTTGAAGGAAATGATGAAGAACTTAAAAAAACAGAAAATGCTCAAATATGTATTGCTACAACGTCTTTAGCAATTTTAGAAGTTATAAAAAAGAATAAAATAGAAGCAGAATTTGCAGCAGGTTTAAGCTTAGGAGAATATGTGGCATTAGTATATGGTGAATTTATTAGTATAGAAGATTGTTTTAGATTATTAAAAATTAGAGGACAATTAATGCAGAATTTAGTTCCAGATGAAAAATATAAAATGGCAGCAGTTATTGGACTTGAATCTAATAAAATAGAAGAAATCTGCAAAGAAATAGAAGAAAATGGGGATTTTGTGGTTCCAGCAAACTATAATTATTCAATGCAAACAGTAATATCTGGTACAGAAGAAGGAATAAATAAAGCAGGAGAAAAGCTAAAAGAAGCAGGAGCTAAAAGAGTAATAGAACTAAATACATCAGGACCATTTCATACTAAAAAGTTAGAAAAAGCAAAAGAGGAATATAAAAAGGAAATAGAAAAAACAAACTTTGGCGTAGGGAATAATGTTAAGGTTATAAGAAACTTAGACGGAAAAATATACAAAAAAGAAGATAACTTCGCAGAAATATTATCTAACCACATAGTAAGCCCAGTAAGATTTGATAAAGCTATAAATATCTTTAAAGAATCTAACATAGATAATTATATCGAAATAGGACCAGGTAAAGCAATGACAGGATTTATAAAAAAAGAAATAAAAGATGCAAATACATATAATGTAGAATCAATAGAAGGGCTAAAAAATTTGTTAGGAGGTAATAAATAATGAGTGATAAAAAAGTTGCATTAATTACAGGAGGAACAAGAGGAATAGGAAAAGCAATTGCTAAGATTTTTTCACAAAAAGGATATAACCTAGTTCTAAACTATGTGTCAGAAAATACAGATATAAATAAATTAGAAAAAGAAATAAAAAATGATAATGAAATATTATTCGTAAGAGCAAATGTAAGTAAATATAGTGAAGCAGAAGAATTAGTAAAAAAAGCAATTGAAAAATTTGGGAAAATTGATGTATTAGTAAATAATGCAGGAATAACAAGAGATAACCTTATAATGAGAATGAAAGAAGAAGATTTTGACAGTGTTATAAACACAAACTTAAAAGGTACATTTAATGTTACAAAAAATGTAATTCCATATATGATGAAGAAAAGAGAAGGTAGAATAGTAAATATTTCATCAGTAGTAGGGGTAAGTGGAAATGCAGGACAATGTAATTATGCAGCTTCTAAAGCAGGAATTATAGGATTTAGTAAAAGTATAGCAAAAGAACTTGCTAGTAGGAATATACTTTGTAATTGTATAGCACCTGGATTTATTGGAACAGATATGACAGATGTATTATCAGATGAGGTAAAAAATAATATAAATAATCAAATACCATTAAAAAGAATGGGAAGCCCAGAAGAAATTGCAAAATCTGTTTACTTTTTAGGAGGAGAGGATAATACATATATTACAGGTCAAGTGCTTAATGTAGATGGCGGAATGTTAATGTAAATAAAAAAATATATATAAAGGAAAGTGATAAAATGGAAAGAAGAGTAGTTGTAACAGGAATTGGAGCAATAACTCCAATAGGAAATAATGTAGATGAATTTTGGAATAGTATTAAAGAAGGAAAATGTGGAATAGATACTATAAGATCATTTGATGTAACAGATTTTAAAGTAAAATTAGCAGCGGAAATTAAAGAATATAATCCAGAAGAATATTTAGATAAGAGAGCAGCAAGAAGACTTGATAAATTTTCACAATATGCAATTATTGCTGCAAGAGAAGCTATGAAAGATAGTATGATTACTAAAGAAAATACAGATATGGAAAGAGTAGGAGCTTTCATTGGTTCTGGTATGGGAGGGTTAGAAACTCTTGAAAAAGAAAATAGAGTATGCTTAGAAAAAGGATATGATAAAATTTCACCTATGTATATTCCAATGGTCATATCAAATATGGCTGCAGGAAATGTAGCTATTGATTTAGGCTTAAGAGGAGAATCTTTTTCCATAGCAACAGCTTGTAGCAGTGCAACACATTGTATTGGAGAAAGCTATAGAGCAATAAAACATGGATATCAAGATGTAGTATTTACAGGAGGAACAGAGGCATCTATTACACCTACAGGTATAGCAGGTTTTACAAATATAAAGGCATTAAGTCAAGCAGAAGATAAGAATAGAGCAAGTATCCCATTTGATAAAGAAAGAAGCGGATTTGTAATGGGAGAAGGAGCAGGAATTATCGTTTTAGAAGAGCTAGAACATGCTAAAAAAAGAGGGGCAAAAATATATGCAGAAATAGTAGGATATGGAGCATCATCAGATGCATACCATATAACATCACCAGCACCAGATGGAGAAGGTGGAGCAAGAGCAATGGTTAGTGCAATAAAAGATGCTAATATATCTCCAGACAAAATAGAATACATCAATGCACATGGAACATCAACACATTTAAATGACTTGTGCGAAACTCAAGCTATAAAAACAGCACTTAAAGAACATAGTAGAAAAGTAATGGTAAGTTCAACAAAAGGAAATACAGGACATCTTTTAGGTGCAGCAGGTGCAGTAGAAGCAATAGCTTGTATTAAAGCAATAGAAGATAGCTTTGTACCACCAACAATAAACTATAAAGTAAAAGATGAAGAATGTGATTTAGACATAGTACCTAATGAAGGAAGAAATATAAAATTAAACTATGTAATGTCTAACTCATTAGGATTTGGTGGACATAATAGTTCTATAATTTTGAAAAGATATGAATAAAATATGCTAGGAGGAAAAAATGGAATATAAAGAAATAAAACAATTAGTTGAAGATATGGGAAATTCAAAAATAGACGAACTTAAAATAGAATTCCCAGATGGAACTAAAATTAGTATGAAAAGAAATATGGAGAAAGTTCAAAATAATACATGTATTAATGATAATACAATGAAAGCAGGAGAATGTATACCTCAAAATAATATACAAGTTAATAATGAATGTATAGAAAAATATAAAGAAATAAAATCACCAATGGTAGGAACTTTCTATAGTAAATCATCACCAACTGCTAAACCTTTTGTAAAAGTTGGAGATAAAGTAAAAAAAGGTGATGTGGTTTGCATTGTAGAAGCAATGAAATTAATGAACGAAATCGAAAGTGATATAGATGGTGAAATTGTAGAAATATGTAAAAATGATGAAGATATGTGTGAATATGGAGATTGTTTATTTAAAGTAAAATAAGATAAATATTAGAATTAGTAAAAATTACTAATATAAGGAGAAATAGAAAAATGTTAGATATAAAAGGAATAATGGAAATAATTCCACAAAGAGCGCCTTTTCTTATGATAGATAAGGTTGAAGAATATGTACCAGGAGAAATGGCAATAGCATATAAAAATGTCTGCATAAATGAAATGCAATTTCAAGGGCATTTTCCGGGTAACCCTATAATGCCAGGAGTATTAATAGTAGAGGCATTAGCACAAACAGGAGCAATAGCAATCCTTTCAAAAGATGAAAATAAAGGTAAAAATGCATTATTTGGAGGAATAGATAAACTTAGATTTAAAAAGCAAGTTGTTCCAGGAGATGTATTAAAATTAGAAGTTAAAATAATAAAGCAAAAAGGACCAATTGGTATAGGAGAAGCGGTAGCTACAGTTGATGGAAAAATAGCTTGCAAAGGAGAACTTACTTTTGCAATTGTATAGGAGATATAGAAAAAATGATTAGAAAGATATTAATAGCAAATAGAGGAGAAATAGCAGTTAGAATAATTAGAGCTTGTAGAGAACTTGGAATAGCATCTGTTGCAGTCTATTCAGAAGCAGATAAAAATGCTTTTCATGTAAAGCTTGCAGATGAAGCGGTTTGTATAGGACCTGCTATTTCAAGTAAAAGTTATTTAAATGTAAAAGCAATATTAGAGGCTTGTTGTCTAACAGGTGCAGATAGTATACACCCAGGATATGGATTTTTATCAGAAAATGTAGCTTTTGCAAAAATGTGTAATGAAATGGGAATAAACTATATAGGACCTTCTTATGAATTAATTGAACTAATGGGAAATAAATCAAAAGCAAAAGAAACAATGCAAAAAGCAGGAGTTCCAGTAGTACTAGGTTCAGAAGGAAATGTAGAATCACTACAAGGAGCAAAAGATATAGCTATAAAAATAGGGTATCCAGTTATAATGAAAGCAGTAAGTGGCGGAGGCGGAAAAGGTATTAGAATAGCAAATAGTGAAGAAGAACTAATAAGATACTATGATGTTATAAAAGCCGAAGCTAAAAAATCATTTAATGATGATAGGATATATATAGAAAAATACATAAAGAATCCAAGACATATAGAAATTCAAGTAATAGCAGATAAACATGGAAATGTAGCACATTTAGGTGATAGAGACTGTACAGTACAAAGAAAAAATCAAAAAGTATTAGAAGAAAGTCCATCTACATATATAGATGAAAAACTAAGACAAAAAATGGAGAAAACATCTGTAAAAGCTATTGAGAAAATAGGATATACAAATGCAGGAACTATAGAGTATTTAGTTGATAAAGAAGGTAACTTCTATTTTATGGAAATGAATACAAGGCTCCAAGTAGAGCATCCAGTAACAGAGATGGTAACAGGTGTTGATTTGGTAAAAGAACAAATAAGAATTGCAGCAGGAGAAAAACTATCAAAAGAAGTAAGAGAACTTAAAATAACTGGTCACAGTATGGAATGCAGAATAAATGCAGAAAATCCAGATAAAAACTTTATGCCGTGTCCTGGAAAAATAGAGGGATTAAATATACCAGGAGGAAATGGAATTAGAGTAGATACAGCAATATACCAAGGATATACAATTCCACCTAATTATGACTCTATGATAGCAAAATTAATAGTACACGGAAGAGATAGAGCAGATTCAATAAATAAAATGAAAAGTGCATTAGGAGAATTTGTAATAGATGGAGTTACTACAAACATAGACTTTTTATACAAAATACTTGAAAATGAACAATTTATAAAAAATGATTATGATACATCATTTATAAAATAGAGAGGTATTTAAATGATTATTGATAAGATAAGAAAAGTAAATTCAGAAGAAACGACTAGAGTAGCAAATACTAAAGCATCTGATATGATGGTTGGAAAATGGATAAAATGTGATAATTGTAAAGAAATATTATATAAAGATGATGTAAAAGAAAACTATAGTGTATGCCCTAATTGTGGAAAACATTTTAGGTTGTCATCAAGAAGAAGAATTAAGCAAATAATAGATGATGGAACATTTATAGAATTAATGGAAAATTTACATACAACTAATCCTATTAATTTTGATGGATATATGCAAAAAATAAAAAGTACATCAGAAAAAACTAAAATAAAAGAAGGAGTAAAAACTGGACTTGGTAAGATAAATGGAATTGATGTAGCAATTGCTGTAATGGACGGAAACTTCTTTATGGGAAGTATGGGTGAAGTTGTAGGTGAAAAAATAACTAATCTAATAGAAGTTGCTATAGAAAAAAAGCTTCCATTAATTATATTTTGCATATCTGGAGGTGCTAGAATGCAAGAAGGTATGGTATCTTTAATGCAAATGGCAAAAACTTCAGCAGCAATAGCTAAATTTGATGAAGCAGGTTTATTATACATAAGTGTTCTTACAGACCCAACAACAGGAGGAGTAACAGCAAGTTTTGCAAGTTTAGGTGATATAATATTAGCAGAACCAGGTGCTTTAATAGGATTTGCAGGTCCAAGAGTTATTGAACAAACTATAAAACAAAAATTACCAGAAGGATTCCAAAGGTCAGAGTTTTTACTAGAACATGGTTTTATTGATAGGATAGTAGAAAGAAAAAATATGAAAGAGGAATTATATAATATTTTAAAACTTCATGTAGGAGGTAAAAATGAAAACTAAAATGAACTCATGGGATAAGGTATTAGAAGCAAGAAAACCATTAAGACCAAAGACTCTTGACTATATTGAGAATATATTTGATGATTTTACCGAATTACATGGAGATAGATTATATGGTGATGATAAGTCTATAATCGGTGGAATTGCTACAATAGATGGTATTCCAGTAACCGTTATTGGTGAACAAAAAGGAAAGACGACTAATGAAAATATGTTAAGAAACTTTGGTATGCCTAATCCAGAAGGTTATAGAAAAGCACTAAGACTAATGAAACAGGCTGAAAAGTTTAATAGGCCAATTATTACATTTATAGATACTCCAGGTGCATATCCTGGTATTGGTGCAGAGGAAAGAGGTCAAGGAGAGGCTATTGCAAGAAATTTACTAGAAATGTCAAAACTTAGAGTTCCAATTATTTGTATAGTAATAGGAGAAGGATCTAGTGGAGGAGCATTAGCAATTGGAGTTGGAGATAAGATTTTAATGCTTGAAAACTCTATATATTCAATTTTATCACCAGAAGGATTTGCAAGTATATTATACAAAGATTCTAATTTATATAAAGAAGCAGCAGATAAAATGAAAATTACTGCTAAAGATTTAAAAGAACTTGGTATAATAGATGAAATTATTTTAGAAAATGATATTTTTAATAATGTCAAAAAAAGTATTTTAAAAAATTTAAAACAATTAAATAAACTAAGTGTAGATATACTTTTAGAAAATAGATACAATAAATTTAGAAAAATAGGGAAAGGAGTAGAGAAAGATGATATTACAGAATAAAACTATACTTGTAATGGGATTAAGAAATAAGTGGAGTATCTCATGGGGAGTTGCTAAAAAGGCATATGAAAATGGTGCAAATGTTATATACACTTATAATAATGAAGATGATGAAAAAATGAAAAAATTAACTGAGGAGATTCCAGGAATTAAAGGATACAAGTGTGATGTATCAAGTGATGAAAGTATTGAAAATTGTTTAAAACAAATAAAAAAGGATTATGACAAAGTAGATGGAATATTACATAGTATAGCACATGCTAATACAGAAGATTTAAGAAATGATTTTATACTTACATCAAGAGAAGGATATGCTCATAGCATGGATATATCTAGTTATTCTCTTTTAGCTATATGTAAGTTTGCAACTCAGTTAGATTTGTTATCTGAAAATGGAAGTGTTATAGCACTTTCATATTATGGAGCAGAGAAAAGCATTAAAGGATATAATGTAATGGGAGCAGCTAAAGCAGCATTAGAAGCTTCTGTAAGATATTTAGCAGTTGATTTAGGAAAGAGAAATATTAGAATAAATGCAATATCAGCAGGCCCTATAAAAACTCTTTCTGCAAAAGGAATAAAAGATTTTGGTAGTATTCTTGATGTAGTAGAAGAAAAAGCACCATTACATAGAAATGTAAATATAGATGATATTGGTAATGTTTCAGCATTTTTATTTAGTGATATGTCATCAGCAATAACAGGAGAAGTTATACATGTAGATTCAGGTTTTTCTACTGTAGGTGTTTAAGAATAATATTATTAATGAATATATAAAGTAAATATGTAGGAATTAACTATATATTTACTTTTTGTATATATATTGATAAACTTATGTTTGTATGATATAAAATAAAAGAGGTGAAAAATATATGAAATTCGTACACATTGCAGATGTGCATCTAGATATTCCTTTTAAAACTATAAGTGATAGAGCTGGATTAGGGACAAAAAGAAGGTTAGAACAAAGAGAAGCACTAAAAGATGTAATTACTTTTATTAAAGAAAATAATATAGATTATTTGTTTATAAGTGGAGATCTATATGAACAAGAGTATATAAGGGAAAGTAGTATTAAATTTTTAAATGAGTTATTTAAAGAGATACCTAATACAAAAATATATATAGCACCTGGAAATCATGACCCATATATTAAAAATTCATACTATATGACATTTGATTGGAATAATAATGTAAAGATATTCACAGATTCTGTACAAAAAGTGGAAAACGATGATGTAAATATCTATGGTTTTGGATTTAATAATTTTGAGATGAATGAAAATCAGATTCAAGATATTCATATTAATGATAGAAGTAAAATTAATATACTAGTGACTCATGGTGATATTAATGATTCCATATATAATCCTATGAAATTAGACGTATTAAAAAGTAAAGGTTTTGATTATATAGCTTTAGGACATATTCATAAAAGAGATGATTTTGATAATATTGTATATCCAGGTTCACTTATATCTTTGGGGTTTGATGAACTTGGAAAACATGGCATGATAGTAGGAGAAATTATTGATAAAAAAGTATATAAGCAATTTATACCTATTGATAAAAGAGAGTTTATTGTTAAAAATATAGATGTTTCTAATATTGAGTCAGAAGAGGAATTGATTGAAATAATAAATGAGGTTGAAGATAATAATAATTTATATGAAATATGTTTTGAAGGGTATAGAAAGTTTAATATAAATATTGATATGAATCTATTAAAAGATAATATTATTAAATTAAAGGATAATACAAAGGTAAAGATTGATTTTAAAGAAAATGATTATACTTTAAAAGGATTATATATTAAAAAATTAAATGAAAAAAAAGATAATAATTTAATTGATGATAAAACTTATGATGATTTACTAGAAATAGGTATGAGAACTTTTGAAAAAAATTAATCTGCTATTTACATAAATAAAAAAAAGTTGTAAAATATATAGTAATTTTTATTTGAAGAAGGTGCTAAAAGTGGTGATATCAGATAATCTACCAATTCGTATAGGGTTTATCTTATCAGATGGCCGAATTCTTGAAAAGGGTAGATCTCATCGTCATGCAGCAGCTGAGTATTTGAAAAAAACAGGTCAAGAAAAGGATTATTTAAACTCAGATTTTTCTGCTGAAGATGACTACTTAGTTCTTAAACTTGGTGCAATTAGGCTTTATTGTACAGGAGGTACTAATTATTGCTATTGTACGAACTACACTTACAGAGAAAAGTATAGAATTATAAAGGCATATAAGGAGGCTGGATATAAGTTAATCGTTGCGAATTTTGAGGAAGCATATGAGGAACCACCTTTAATAGCTTCAGACGAAAAAAGGGAATATAATCGCCAATTCATCTGGGATTCTTCTTTAGGAAAGTACACATACAATCCTATAAGAATAGGAGAATAAAATATAAGAGGAGATGCTATTTAGTTTTCTCCTCTTATATTGTATATAAAAAAAATAAATAATAAAAATAAATAAATAATAAAATAAATAAATAATAAAATAAATAAATAATAAAAATAAATAAATAATAAAATAAATAAATAATAAAATAAATAAATAATAAAA
>CALXQA010000048.1 GCA_944390335.1 uncultured Clostridia bacterium | reverse complement strand
ACTAGAATATAAGATAAATGAAGAAGGAATATGGACAGAAATACAAGATGGAGGAATAATAGAAAACTTAGAACATAGTCAAACAGTATATGTAAGACTAACAGATGGAACAAATGAAACAGAATATTTAAGTACAAAAATAGAAGATAATATAAAACCAATAGTAAGTATAAGCCTAGGCACAATAACAAGTAACAGTATACAAGTACAAGTTACAGCAAATGACAAAGAAACAGGCTTAGCAGATACGAATACTTATGAATACTTTTTAAATAATAATTCACAAGGAACAACAACAAGTAGTACTCATATATTCAGTAATTTAAGCAAAGGAACATATACATTAAAGGTAGTAGTAACAGATAAAGCAGGAAATACAAATGAAGCCCAAATAGAAGGAACAACAGAAGAAGTAACAAGTGGCTTAGTAGAATGAGCAATAAAATTTACAAGCCCAACATGGTCAGAAGGAACAGCAAGTATACAGGTAAGTACAAATACAAATTACAAGATAGAGTACCAATTAAATGGAACAGAAGGCCAATGGACAGAAATAGCAAATAATGGAACAATAAATAATCTATCTTATAATACAAATGTATATGCAAGATTAACAGATGGAGTAAATGCAGGAGAATATGCTACTGTAAGTATAAAAGATACAACAAAACCAGAAGTAAGTATAAGTCTAGGGACAATAACAAGTAACAGTATACAAGTACAAGTAACAGCAAGTGATAAAGAAACAGGCTTACTAGATACAAATGCTTATGAATATTTTTTAAATAATAATTCACAAGGAGCAAGTACAAGTAATACCCATACATTTAGTAATTTATTTGATGATACAAGTTATACATTAAAAGTAGCCGTTACAGATAAAGCAGGATTAACAAATGAAGCAGAAGTAACAGGAAAGACAAACCTAGTACCAGCAGGAACTACAAGTGGAGCAATAACATTTACAAGCCCAACATGGTCAGAAGGAACAGCAAGTATACAAGTAAGTACAAATACAAGCTATAAGATAGAATACCAAATAAATGGAACAGAAGGAACATGGACAAAGATAGAAAATGGAGGATCAATAGATAATCTATCCCATAATACAAATGTATATGCAAGATTAACAGATGGAATAAACCAAGGAGAATATGCAAGCACAAGTATAAAAGATACAGTAGCCCCAACAGTAAGTATAGCTCCGAGCAATATAACAAGTAATAGTGTAAAATTAACAGTAACAGCAAGCGATGGACAAAGTGGACTAGCAGATAGTGGAAGATACACATATTATTTAAATAATACACAAAAAGCAAGTAATAATACAAATAGTTATACATATACAGGATTAACAGCAAGTACCCAATATACATTAAAAGTAGTTGTAAAAGATAAAGCAGGAAAAACAACTGAGAAGAGTACAACAATAACAACATCAGCACCTCCAGGAGATAATGCAGCTACAGTAGCTAAAAATCCAACTACATATTATGGAGCAGAAGTAACAGGATACACATGTACAAATAGTGCAGCAGTATCAAAATGGAGAATATTCTATGCAGATAGTACAAATATATACTTAATAACAGATGAAGCTATACCAGTCAAATATGCTCCAGATAATGCAGGAGGACGAGCACCAAATAAATATGGAACATATAAAGCATATTTTTCAAATGTTTATGGTTCTTATCCTGGTTGCGAATGGATAAACGCGAATAGTAAAGGAAAGAAATGGCTAAGTCAATACTTAAATATGTATGGAGGAATGAACGATCGTAACATAAATTCGGTAGCATATTTGATGGACACAAATGTATGGAGTACATTTGCAGGAACAAAAGCAGAATATGCAATGGGTGGACCAACTATAGAATTATTTTGTGCATCATATAAACAAACGCACCCAGATAAATATATAGATTATAATGTAATAAGTATATATGGATATGCGGTAAAATTAAGTACAAGTTCAGAATATGATGATGATTTAGCTATTTGGATAGAAGATGATTTTAACCATATTTATATAGAATCAGAAAGAGATGTATGGCTTGCTTCTCCTTCATCACGATCTGGTAACCGATTGTTAATCACTAATTTAGAAGGTTATATAGGTACCCAAGAATATCACAACAATCGTGGTTGTAGTCTTCGCCCAGTAGTTTGTTTAAAATCAGATGTTCGCTTGAAAAAAACATCAGATGGGGTATATGCAATACAATAAGATGGAAAATAAATATAGAAGATGAAGAATATGGTGTGTGAAACTACATACCATATTCTTTTGGGTAAAAGATTTATTAAACATCTTCCAATTAAAAGGAATTTATGGTATACTAAGCATATTGAAAAAATAAATAGAGGTAATTATGGAAGAAAATAAATTAAAAGGGGTAATAGAAGCAATACTTTTTTCAGCAGGTAGAATAGTAAAAATAAAAGAGCTTATGACTATATTAGAAGAAAGTTCAGATAGAATAATAGAAACTATTGGAAAAATGGCTAAAGACTATTCTAATGATGATAGAGGATTAGAAATTGTAAGAGTAGAAGATGGATATCAATTAGCATCTAAAAAAGAATATTATCCATATTTATATCAACTAATAGATAAAAATGTAAAACCTAATATATCACAAGCATCTTTAGAAGTATTAAGTATAATAGCATATAATCCAAGAGCAACAAAATCAGATATAGACTTAATAAGAGGTGTAGATTCCGCAGCATCAATATATAGATTATTAGAATATAATTTAATAGAACAAGCAGGAAAGGCAGACTTACCGGGAAAGCCAATGACATATAAAGTTACAGAAGAATTTATGAAAGTATTTGGACTAAAGAGTTTAAAAGAACTACCGAAATTGCCTAAATATAAATTAGATAGTAATAGGCAAATAGTAATAGATGAATTAGAAGAAGATGTAAAAGAAAAAGATATAGAAAATAATAATGTGGAGGAATAAAATATGAGACTATCAGAATCTGGAATAGGAACAATGAGAATAAATAATTTAGATGAAATGTATCCAGCACAAGATATGCTTATGCAATCAGGACAATTAGTACAATATGGAGCTGGGATATTTGGATATAATAATATTCCAATGTTAGTAAAAAGGAATATAGAAAGAATAATTGAAGAATGTTTAAATAAAGCAGGACTTATAGAAGTACAACTTCCAACACTTCAACCAGACACACTTTGGAAAAAATCAGAAAGATGGGATAAGTATATAGAAGAAGGAGTAATGCTAGTTGTAGAATCAGATAAAGGTGTGCTATGTTTAGCACCTACAGCAGAAGAAGCGGCAATTGTATTTATGAGTGAAAAATTAAAATCATATAAACATATGCCAGCAATTATTTATCAAATAGGAGAAAAGTATAGAAATGAAATAAGAACAAGAGGATATCTATTAAGAGGAAGGTCATTCCTTATGATGGATGCATATAGTTTTGATGTAGACTTAAAAGGGCTAGAAGAGTCATATAAGAAAGTAAGAAATGCATATTTAGAAATAGGAGAGAGATTAGGAATAAAAATAATACCTGTTATAGCAAATAATGGTGCAATGGGTGGTAAAAAAAGCGAAGAATTTATGATGGTATCACCTATTGGAGAAGATACAATATTATATGATGAAAAAAGTAATGTTGCACTAAATAAAGAAGTATTAGAAAAAGAAAACTATAAAGAATATTTAAAAGAAGAATATGGAATAGAAGATATATCAGACTTTAAAGAAACAAGAGCAATAGAGATAGGACATATATTTCAATTAGGAACAAAATATTCTGATGCAATGAAAATAGGATTTATAGATAAAGATGGAAAAGAAAAGCCATACTATATGGGATGCTATGGAATAGGAGTAAGTAGACTTGTAGCAGCAATTTATGAAAACTCTGTAACTAAAGATGAACAAGGAAAAATAAATGGAATAGTGCTAAATAAAGAAATAGCACCATACATAGTTCAAATAATACCTAAAATAGAAAATGAAAGTAAAAGAAAACAAGCAGAGGATTTATATGAAAAAATGAAAAATAGAGCAATTTTAGATGATAGAGAAAATGTCTCTATAGGAGCAAAAATAAAAGATTGTAAAATATTAGGTACACCATATATGGCAATTTTAGGTGATAAAGTAGAAGATGGCTTTGCACAATTAGAAAATATGAAAACAGGTGAAAAATCTGTAGTAAAAATAGAAGAATTGTTAAGTTTATAATAAATAAAAGATACTAATATTAATTATCTAGTAATATATTAATATTAGTATCTTAATTTCTATGTTAAGCTTTTAATGAACTTATTTAATTGAACTTTATTAGGATTATTACCTAAAAGACTTATTCTATTAGATAAATCCAATAAAGTATCAAAATTCAGATTATATTTTCCACAAATTTCTATAAAATCATTACTAAATCTACTTTCATTTATTAAATTATGCCTTAATTTATACTCAAGATGAGAAAATTCATAATTAATCATATTGTAGTATTTATATATTTTAGAAACATCTAAGGTATCAAAATTATTTTTAGGAAAAATATTTTCAAAAAAATTAGAAATTGTAGAAGTATCATGCATTATTTTTAAGCACGCATAATTATCCTTTTTAGCAATAAAATTGCTTAATGGAACATAATTTAATTTATTTATATTCATAATAATTTTTATCTCCTCTTATCTTTAATTAGTATATTCTAAAATAAAAAAATGATACACAAAAAATAAAAAAAGAAGAAATAAAAATTCTTCTTAAAAAAATAATAACTATTTTTTAGTTTTGGTAAGAATGCCTATTAATCTAGGATATAATTTAGTGGCATTTTTCTTCCAATTATCAACTATATTTTGAGCCTGCTCCCTAGAATATGCAAAAGTTTTTATTTCAAAAATAACCTCATTATCTTCTACAATCTTACATTGAACCTCATATTCATTTTCACTTTTAGGCATATATTCAGCAACAACTGATTGCTCATTTTCAAATATTTCCATGTTACTTTTTAAATTAGTATCAACTCTAAGCTTTATAATACCTGGTAATATATCAAGGGTTAGGTCTAAAGTATTTTTACCAGCTTCAGTAATTTTATATAAATCTTGAGTTTCTTTATTAAAACATACGATAAACTTAGCTTCAATTAAATCTAATAAAAATTGTTGGAAATAGAAGTAATTTAAATCTATAGCGGTTGTTACAATACTATATAATGCATCATTTGTAATAGGCTTTTTTACACTATCTAATATATAAAGTATTAGTACTTTGTTTTCAGCCAAAGTTTCATTATCAGATGTAATTTTCAACTTACTTTCACTCCTTTTTACATTACAAATTATATCACAAAATATGTCTAAATACAATACAGTAAAGACTTTAGTTTAAAATGAAGGAAAAATAAAAAAATAGTATCAAAATAGTTGACAGAATATTTAAATAATGTTAATATAGTATCAATTGATACTTAAAATGTGTGGGGCATGTAAAATAGAAAGGAAATTATAATGCCAATTTTTGTACTTTAAAATACACGAACCATACAAAAAAGGAGATAGAAGAGTATTTAAAAATTATAAAAAAGAATGTAAATAATGACAGATTTATAGTTTACACAACTAAAAAGAATGAAAAGAATAGAAAATTTATAGAAACATATAAGTTAAATAAGAATAAACAAAAGCAAATGATAATGGAATTAGAAGTAAATGACTTTTGTTATTCCGCAGACAATTACAATAATGTAGAAGAAAGACTATATTTTTTCTGCAAAGAATATAAATTAAACAATTGGGGAACATTAGAAAATGTCAAAGTATATATAAAAATAGCAAAAAAGCAAGATGATTTTATAGTTATAATCTCCCTACATAAACCAGAGAAAAAAATGGAAAAATTATTTAAATAAGGTGGTGAAAATATTATGAATAAAGGATTTTGTGAAAAATGTAATAATTTAGTAGAATATGATATAAAAGAGGCAGATGATATAGCTAAAATTAAAGGAAAAGAATATAAATATAAAAGAATTTTGGGATACTGCAGAAATTGCGGAGAAGAAATTAACTCAAATGAAATAAATGATGAGAACTTAGAGAGAATTGATAAAGTGTATAGACATGAAGAAAATATTATTACAACAGAAGAAATAAAAAGTATTTTAAATAAATATAAAATAGGAAAAAAGCCTTTAGCTAAATTATTAGGTTGGGGAGAAATAACATTAATAAGATATTTAAACGGAGATATACCATCAAAAGTTTATTCTGATAAGTTATATAATATATTAAATAATGAAAATTATATGAATAAATTAATTGAAGAAAACAAAGGAGCAATTACTAAAAGGGCATATAATAATGTAAAAGATGCAATTAAAAAATTAAAAGAAACAAAGTTAAAATGTAATATGAAAAGTGAAATAGACATAATAGCAAAGTATATTATTAATAAAGGTAATGAAATAACACCATTAGCACTACAAAAAATTTTATATTATGCTCAAGGTTTTTATAAAGCCTTTTTTGGAAAATTTTTATTTGAAGAAGATTGTCAGGCTTGGGTACATGGACCAGTCTATGTAGATATATATGAAAAATATAAAGAATTTAAATCAGCCAATATTTTAATTGATATAGATTATGATATAGAGAATATTATTGTAGATGAGAAAAGAGAAATATTAGATACAGTAATAAAATATTTTGGATACTATAATGGGAAAGCTTTAGAAAAAATGTCACATTATGAAACTCCATGGATAAATGCTAGAAAATGTTTACTACCTACAGAGAATTCTAATAATATAATAGACAAAAAAGATATAAAAGAATATTTTGAAAAAGTAAAAGAGAAATATAATATGTTAAACGTTTTAGATATCAAAAAATATAGTGAAGATCAGTTTAAAAGAGTAATTGAAATATAAATTAAGAATGCAATATATTAAAAAATAAAAAACTATAGGTAAATAATTTAAAGAATATTTTTTATAAAATGACTATTTTTATATTTTATTTTTTTAGGTTTATGTAAAAATTGTAAAAATTCAAAAAGGCATATGAAATGTAGCAGGAGGAAGAAATGAGGATAAGATTTAAACCATGGGCAAGAGAAGAATTAGAGCAAGCTTTGTTTTATATAGATAATCCACAAGAATATAAAAATAAGTGGAAAAATGTTTTTAAAAATGATAATAAAATATACTTAGAATTAGGATGTGGAAAAGGAAATTTTATTGCAAAATTATCTAAAATAAATGAAAAGAATAATATAAATTTTATAGCAATAGACTTAGTTGATAGTATGCTAGGAATAGCTAAAAGAAATATAGAATTAGAATATGGGATAAGAACAAGTATAGATAAAGAAGAAATAGAAAACATAAAAGAAAAGCAAAAAATAATAAATAATGTTATATTAACAAGATATGACATATCAAGAATATCTGAAATCTTTGGAAACAAAGATAATATACAAAGAATATATATAAACTTTTGCAATCCATGGCCTAGAGGAAAACATCATAAAAAAAGGTTAACACATGAAAGGCAGCTTATGCAGTATAAAGAATTTTTAAATAAAGGTGGAGAAATCTTTTTTAAAACAGATGATGACTATTTATTTGAAGATTCAATAAAATACTTTGAAAGAAGCGGATTTAATATAGAAAAAAAGACATATGATTTAAAAAAGGAAGAAAAATTTTGGAATGGAGAAGAAAATATAAAAACGGAACATGAAAAAATGTTTGAAAAAGAAGAGATAAAAATTAAAGCATTAATTGCTAAAAATGCATAAGTTGACATAATGGAAGAAATAATGTATAATAAAAAAGCACTTTTGAAATAAATCTCATTTATAACAGACAGAGGCACATGTCTGAATTTATAAATAAGGTGGGAAATTAGTGAAGACAGTAAAATATATGGCATCAATTATTTTAATGATTGCTATATTCTCCTCTTTAATTATAGCAGGAGAAAAACAAAGCAAAGAAAAAGAATTTTTGATTATAGCACAGCCAAAAAGTGATATTACATTACAATATAGTAATGTAATAGAAACAAAAGAGCCATTAAAAACATTGCAGGAAGTAACAGAGTTTACTACTCACGATATCGTTTTAGTATCAGACCTTAAAAATGAAAATTGGGTAGAATATGAAAATCCAGTTTTTGAAGGTAGAATAATACTAGTTTGCGATGAAATCAGTAGTAGCAAAACAAAAGCACTTAGAAAAATGTTTCCAAGTGCAATTGCAATAGTGCAGTATCAAAATTAAATAAAAGAATAGCTGTGCCTAGCTAGAAAAAAAGAACAATCTTGAAGTTATATCTCAAGATTGCTCTTTTATTATAAATTATACATATTATCCTTTTTAATCCATACAGAAACACTACCACTATTCACATAAAAAATACCATTTCCATCATTATCAACGTAAACCGTTTCCTTAACATTACCAGTACAATCATATAAAATACTATTAGCAAGATTTTTACCAACATTCATAAATAAAGAACCACCAGGACCATCACTTAATATAACAGCAAGTCCTGAATCTTGATGATAATAATCACCTTCTCTAATCCAACCAATAATATTCTCACTTTGAAAATAATTTCTCTCATCACCATAAGCTAAATATTTTCTAACAAGAAGAAGAACATCAAGAAACTCTTTTAAAGGAGGAATATTCTTAAAAGGAATACCATAATAATCACCATAAAAAACACAAGGAATACCATCTTTTCTAAGTAAAATCATAGCATATGCTAAAGGTTTAAACCAATCTTTAATCCAAGACTCTAAACTTTGACCAGGTTCAGTATCATGATTATCAACAAAAGTAACACACTTAGAAGGCCTTCTATCAACTAAAGTATCCTCAAAAATTTTTCTCATATCATAATGTCCAAAACTCTCAGAAGCAATCTTAAAATGGTCATGAAGAGGAACATCAAAAAGAGTATCAATTTCATCATTATCATTCAAATAATTTAATAAAGAATCCACATTACAGCTAAAATACTCACCAACAGTAAAAAGATCTTTTTTAGTAGAAACTTTTAAATCATGCAAAAAACGTTTATAAAAAGAAGAACGAATATGCTTAATAGCATCAAGCCTAAAACCATCAACACCAGTAAGCTTTAGAAACCATTTTCCCCATGTAAATAAATCATTTACAACATCTAAATTATTAAAATCAACATCACAGCCCATCAAATAATCGTAATTACCAAGTTCCTTATCAACATCATGAGCCCAAGACTTACCATAAAATCTAAAAATAGCATTTTCTTTTCCCTTATCATCATAATCAATACCATTAAAATCAGTCCAATTAAGCTTTAAATCAGAATAAGCATTATTTCTACCAGAAAAATTAAACTTAGTCCAAGCATCTATAGTTCTATAAGTTCCAATAACTTCATTTCTGTTATTAGGATTAACTTTATAAGCAATTATTTCTTCTTTTTCATCAGCACCAAACCTATGATTAAGAACAATATCAGCTAAAACTTTAATACCAGAACTTTGAAGAGACTTTATAGCATGTAAATATTCATCCTTAGTCCCATATTTAGTTCTAATAGTAGATTTTTGATTAAACTCACCTAAATCATATAAATCATAAACACCATAACCAGTATCATTAATACCACCAGCAGATTTACAAGCAGGAGGGAGCCATAAAGAATTAATGCCAAGTTTTTTCAAACTAGGACCAATAGTAGTTAATTTATTCCAAAGCATGCAATCATTAGGTAAATACCATTCAAAATATTGCATCATAGTATCATTAGTTTCTTTCATAAAAAATTCCTCAATAAAATAATATAAATAAAAATAAAATTCAAATAAAAATAGTCAAAATTAAACATACAAAATTTGTATAAATAAATTTATATAAATATTATAACATTAAATTACAAAAAATAGATGAAAAAATCAAAAAAATATTATATAATAAATATATCATATATTGGAGGATAAAAATGGAAAAAATCAATGAATTAATTACTTGGGTTCAAAATATAGAACTAAATCAGATAATTAATTTAATTATTGCAATAGTAGCAATAATATTAACAGTAACTTTTAGCTCAGGAATAAGCTATATAATTACAAAGATTTTTAATTTTAAAAAGAAAAAAGAAGAAATTATAAAAACAGTAATGTATAGTATAGTAAGAAGTTTGATAATAGTAAGTGGAATATATTTATCAACAAAAATATTAAACTTGAATGAAGAAATTCAAGCATTTATATGGAAAATATATAGAATATCATTAATGTGGATAATCGCAAAAACAATATCAGAGTTATTAATTAAAGTAAAAATATTCAAAACTGTTATAAAAGATAGAGAAAACGATCCGATGATAAATATAATAAATAGAATAATAAAGGTCGTAATATATATAATAGCAGGATATTTGACACTAAAAGAATTTGGATATGACTTAGGAGTAATACTAACAGGATTAGGACTAAGTACAGCAATAATAGCCTTAGCAGCACAAGATGCAGTAAGAGATATGTTTTCAGGATTAGCAATATTTTGGGACAAGCCATTTGCAATAGGAGATTGGGTAGAAATAGGAACGGCAACAAATACTGTATCAGGTTCTGTTGAACAAATATCATTTAGAAGTACAAAAATAAGAACAGTAGAAGATACAATAATAACAATACAAAATTCAAATATAAGCACTCAAAACATAATAAATTGGGGAGTAATAAAGAAAAGAGTATATAAAGTAAATCTAAAGTTACCATTAGAAACAGAAGAAGTAGTTGTTGAAAAAGTAATAAATAGAATAAGGTTTATACTTAAATATAATAAAGATGTAATAAAAGAATCAATAAGTGTATACTTTAATTCTATACAAAATGATGGTATTAATATATATATTTATTTAGAAACACCAATAACTGTTTTTAGTGAATATCAAAAATTTTGTAATAAATTAAACTTAACAATATTAAATATATTAGAAACTCAAGATGTAAAATTAGCATATCCAGGACAGAATATATATATAAAAAGTATAGAAAATGAAAATAGAAATAAAAATGTAAATATAAATAAACATGAAATAATAGAAGAAGCAAAAGGAAAAATAAAAGCAAAAAGCCATATAAAAGCAACAAA
>CALXQA010000047.1 GCA_944390335.1 uncultured Clostridia bacterium | reverse complement strand
AATGGTTTTACAATATTATTATTGTAGAGTATATTTAATTCATGTAAAGGTCTGGTCATTGCTACATATAATAACTTCATATTAATTGCTTTGCTGGAATTATATTCATTTTCTGAAGCATTTGCAACAACAACTCCATCAAATTCTAAACCTTTTGCTAAATAACTAGTAATAGTACATATCCCACCATTATATTGAGTATCAGAATCAGTTATATTATTAATAACAAACTCTTTATTTCTTAGCTTATTATTAATTAAAGTAGCTTCTTCTTCATTTTTACATATTATAGCAACTGTTTTATATTCTTTTTCATTATATTGTTTTAATATATTTTTTATTGTGTTAATTTGCTCATCTGATGTATTATATTTAATATAATTAACCTTTTTTCCATGTCTTATAACTGGTTTTGCAGTATTTAAATTTATATAACCTGTTATATTATTAGCTGAGTTCATTATCTCTGTTGTAGTTCTATAACTTTTTAAAAGATATTTCATTTCACACTTATCATTAAATGTATTATTAATTACACTTTTCCAACTTTCTATTCCTCTATATTGGTATATTGACTGTGCTAAATCTCCAAATATACTAAATGTTGCATTTTTTAGTAAATATTTTAGTGCATAAAAGCTAAAATCTCCAAAATCTTGCGCTTCATCTATTGCAACTTGTCTATACTGTTCATATTGTTCTATTCCTGATATTTTACTTTTTAGATATATTAATGCACTTAAATCTTCAAACTCTACATTTTTATTTTTTATATTTAAAATATTTTTCTGTATTTTTTCCTTCATATTATTAAATAAGTCAATATTTATATATTTTTTTATATTATTAAGAAATGCTATATATACATTTAAAATATTAGGAATTAAACTACTAAAATATTTTTTTATATATTTTTTGTAGCCATTTTTTAATTCTTTTTCTATAAAACTTATTTTTTCTAATTCGTTTTTATTCAATTCTTTAGAAGTTGTTGCTATATTCTTTTTATATTGTTTCTTAATTTCAGACATTATTAAATCATAATTATCTTCTATGTATTTCGATAAAATTAAACTTGTCCTATTTAATTTTGTCTTTATATTATCATAACTACCTAATTCTTCTATTGAAAAGTATATACTTTTAATAATATCGCTTGATATTATATTATATCCTTTGATTTCAATGCCTTTTTCTGGAATTATGTTTTCCTTCATTTCTTTTATAAACTTATCTAAAGCTTCTTTAAATTGCATTGAAACTTTAATTTTTTCATAATTTAATAAATCTTCATTTACAATAGATTGAATCAATTTTCTGTCTTCGTCAATTAACTTAATATTTTCATTTAAAAATTCTGCACAAAGTTCCTCATATGTTAATTGTTTTATATTTTCAACATCTAAATCTGGTAATACTCCTGAAATGTAATTAACAAAAAATTTATTTGGTCCTATAACTAAATATTGATTTGGCTTTATATTGTCACGATAATTGTATACTAAATATGCTATTCTGTGTAACGCAACAGTTGTTTTACCACTTCCTGCAACACCTTGTACAATTATATTTTCATTTAAGGGTTCTCGTATGATAGCATTTTGTTCTTGTTGTATTGTAGAAACAATATTCTTTAATCTATTATCTGCACTTGCCCCTAAATATGGTCTTAATAACTCATCATTAGAAACAGTGTCAACATCTTGATAGCTTTTTAATTCTCTATTTTCAATATCATACTGTCTCTTTAATAATAATTCGCCTGTACATACTCCTCCTGGTGCTTTATAAGATGCTCTACCAATATTACTATCATAATACATTGAAGAAACAGGTGCTCTCCAATCAATTGTAATATTATTATTATCTTCATCTATAACACCAACTTTGCCAATATATAATTGTTCAGGCTTTGCCTCTCCATCTCTAGCAAAATCAAGTCTTGCAAAATATGGCTTATTTACACTTTTTTTCATAAGCCTTAGTTTTTCTGAATACATTTCAATAGAGTTTTTTATCATAACCTCATTATTCATATATATTCTAGGTATAGCCTCAATTCTTTGATTATAATATTCTATAACATCTTCATATTTTTCTATAATATTCTTTAAATTTTCTTTTTCTTTTTGGAATTCAATATTATCCATATTCATTCTCCTAATAAGCTATTTTTATTCAAATATTATATATTATATTATTTTGAATTCTATTATTATCTTTCCTTTTTTACTATTGTTTTTTGGTTACTTTTTTACTTTTTTAATTTTTTATTTAATATATTATTTTATTTTCTTTATTATATATATTAAATATCTTTATGCATTCTTCTCTATCAACTTGCTTAAGTTTTACCATATTAGGCTTTTTTCCTTTTAGATATTCATATATATCATTATCTCTAAATCCTATTCTAGCTGCATCTTCTCTATTTGCTCCATAATATATTTCTTTTATATTAGACCAAATAATTGCAGATAAGCACATTGGACATGGTTCGCAAGATGTATATAAAATGCATCCTTCTAAATCATATGATTTTAATTTTTTGCAAGCTTTTCTAATAGCTACAATTTCTGCATGTGCAGTTGGATCATTGTTTTTTAAAACCATATTATTGGCTCTAGAAATGATTTTTCCATATTTATCTACAACAATTGCTCCAAAAGGTCCCCCTTCACCTTTTTTTGCTCCTTTTAAAGCTATATCTTTTGATATTTCCATATATTTATTCATAACTTACCTCTTACTTTTCTAATTATCCTAAAGCTATATCTAAAACCATCATAAGAACAAAACCAAATGCTACTCCTATTGTGCCAATATTTGAATGCTCTCCGTTTTGTGACTCTGGTACTAATTCTTCTACTACCACATACATCATAGCACCTGCTGCAAAAGAAAGTATATATGGCAAAACTGATGTTACAGCATTTGTAAGTAAAATAGTAATAATAGCAGCAATTGGCTCTACTATTCCAGAAAGCATGCCTAATAAAAAGGCTTTTCTTTTAGACATACCTTCACTTTTTAATGGCATTGATATTATTGCTCCTTCTGGGAAATTTTGAATTGCAATACCAATTGCAAGTACAAATGCTCCTGCTATAGTCATCATCTCATTTCCTACCATAGAACCAGCAAGCACAACTCCTACTGCCATTCCTTCTGGTATATTATGAAGAGTAACTGCTAAAACAAGCATTGTGGATTTTCTTAAGTTTGATTTAATCCCCTCGGGCTTATCTTCTTTAAGATGCATATGTGGTATTACGCTATCCAATATTAGCAAAAATATTATTCCAATTAAAAATCCTACTGCTGCAGGCAAATAGCTAGGAATGTTTTTATCTTTTGCCATATCAATTGATGGAATTAAAAGTGACCAAATAGATGCAGCTATCATTACACCAGCGGCAAATCCTAACAATAGCTTCTCCAATCTCTTATTAACTGTATTTTTCATCAAAAATACCATACTAGCACCGAGTGTAGTCCCTATAAATGGTATTAAAACTCCTATTAACACATTCATGATATTCACCTACTTTTATAACACTATATTAAAATACTTTCATGCTTTTTAAGCCACTTTTCTACTCCTTTTTCTTCATTAGTAAATGTTATATACTTAGAAACAGATTTTATTTCATCAAAAGCATTCCCCATTGCTACTGATATTTTACTATATTTCATCATTTCAAAATCATTTGAGCCATCTCCAAAACATATAATATTATCTTCTTTATAAAAATTATTACTTTCTTTTTCTTTTAAAATCTTTAATAAATTTAAAAGACCATAATATTTGTTTATATTTAAACTAACTACATCTAACCAAACATATTCACTTGTATAATCTTTCATTAGATATAGTCTAGTTGTTTTAAGTTTTTTATCTTTTTCATTTTTATTTGAATATGAATTCATAAAATCATATACTGCATTATTATTATAAAAATGGACTGCAATATGAGTAATCTTTTCAATATCTTTTCCTAAATCTTCAAATTTATCTATTTTTATTATTGTACTTTTTTCATATTCTTTTTCTCTACTATATTTATAAATATTAGAATTAGTATATATTTTTATATCTTTGCAATTATTTATAATAGCATCTTCAAATACTTTTTTACAATCTTTACTATCTAAATTTTCCTCAGAAATTACCTTTTTATTAAAGCAGTCATAAATTAATGCACCAGCATCTGATATTATATAATCTGCAAAAGAACCTTTACTAGTAACATCAAGAGCAGAATTTATAGACCTTCCAGTTGAAATTACTACTAAATTAAGCTTTTTTCTTAGCATATTTAAATAATCTATTGTACTTTGAGGTATTTTTTTATTATTATCTAGCAATGTACCATCTAAATCTATTGATAATATTTTTCCCATAAAACTCCTTATATATAATTTTAATTTAATGTAATTATACTAAAGTATTTAATCTTAGTAAATACATTTTTAAATAATAAAAAGCATCAATATTTATATTATCAATGCTTTTTTGTAAATCATTCAAACTTTATTTAGTTAGTCTCTCCATTTTTTACACTTTTTAAAATATTATGTGTTAATTTAGTTTTATCAAGTTTATTCATTATTAAAATAATAATTCCAACTACTGCAAAAGTTACTGCATATATCATTATACTCATCTGCCAATTTCCCTCAGTAATGCTATCTCCTGCAATTGTAGATGATATTACAGATGGAAACCTCGCAAATGTAGATATAAGTATAAATCTTAATGGTTTTATTGGAAGCATTCCAGCTAAATATACTAAAATATCTTTAGGAGTACCAGGTATTAAAAATAATATTAACATAATATACTCTATTTTTTTAGGATTTTTAAAAAGTTTACTATTCTCTATTTTTTTAATTTTATCCTCGCTGCATATGCTAATTACAAAATTTCTACCAAGCTTTCTAACAATAAAGAAAATCGCGGTTGTTATGATGGAAACAGAAACAGTTATAAATATAAGTCCACCTACCCAGCCATAGCACATACCTGCCAAAATTTCTATAGGCTCTCCTGGTAATATTGGAAGAAATATTTGCGCTGCTTGAAGGCCAAATAAAAGCATCATACCCAAAAAGCCTGAGCTTTCTATTTCCTCTTTAAAAGCTTCTTTTCCATTTGGCTCTAATAATTTATTCATAATTGGAAATAGATATATTGTAAGTCCTATTAAAATTAAAATTGTTATAACAAAAATAATTATCTTAAAAACTTTCAATTTATTTTTCTTTATTTTTTCCATAATTATCTATTACCTTTCTCTACTATTAGAATAAATTTTATTCATTTTTTCATCTGGATAATATGTATCAAAGAAATAATCAAGTCCTCCTTTTGGAGCAATATTTTGCCTTCTTTCTAAGCTTCTTTGTGCAGCAAGACTCGATGCTGATATATTAAATACCATAAATACTACTAGTATAAAAGTTGCAACCTTAAAATATACTTTATTCGATTGTCTACCAATTTTCTCTATATTAGGATAAATAAGCTTCATAAATAAAATTCCCCCTATTCCCCAATATATGCAATGAAGCAGACTTGTTCTTCCATTTATATTAAAAAGTAAGTTTGAATAATCCCATGATACTGTGCCAAAAAATCTTTCTTGGAAGTATGAGAATAAGTATTCTGTAACTCCACCTAAAATCATACTTCCTACAAATATTTGCATATTTGTTTTAGCATGTGGAATAATTAAGTAATATATTATTAATCCTATACCATATACTTGTATAAAAGGTCCAAATAATAATCCTTGCCTTGATACAAAATGTCCATTTTGAACAAATCCAACTATATTTTCTACTAAATATCCAATCATGCTACCTATTAAAAATACCCAAAATATTTTTATAATTTTATCTATAGCTTTATCTTTTTTTATTTCATTTGTTGTCATTAAAGTTTCCATATTTTCCCCCACTACTATTATTACATTTTTTACTACCTTTAATTGTAAGCTATAATTATTAATTTATTTTTTATAAATTATTAATATTTAATTAAATTTAAATATCATTTATTCCATATTAAAATTGCCTTAAATAAATCTCCGTCAATTTCTATATTAAACTTTATATTTTGAAGTTCTGCTAAGCTTCTAGCTATAGAGAGTCCTAAGCCGCTTCCTTCTGTATATCTAGATTTATCTCCTCTAACAAATCTTTGCATAAGTTCATCTGGTGATATATTTAATTTCTCTTTTGATATGTTTTTTATTTCTAAATATATCTGTTTACTATTATCTATAAGCTTTATATAAACTCTTGTGCTTTCCATTGCATATTTACAAACATTACTAAATAAATTTTCTATAATTCTATATAAATATCTGTTATCTGCCTTTATATTAACATTCTCTTTTGGAAGTTCTAAGTCAATATTAATATTTTTTTCATTTAATCTATCTTCAAATTCTCCTGTTACTTGTTTCAAAAGTTCATTTAAATTAATATTTTCAATATTTAATTTTACATTACCAGATGATGCTTTTGATGCTTCTACTAAATCATCAATTAGCTTTTTAAGCCTTTGAGATTTTTGTTCTAATACTTTTATATAATCTTTTGCTTTTTCATCTTTAATATCTGCTTCCTTTAATAAATCCACATAATTTATTATTGAAGTAAGAGGTGTTTTTATGTCATGTGATACATTTGTTATTAATTCTGTTTTTAATCTTTCTGACTTCAAGCTTTCACTAACTGCATTTGAAAATCCATTTGATATATCATTAACATATATTGCAAGTTCTTTTAAAGTTCCTCTTAGACTATTCTCATCTAATCTAACATTATTATTTCCTATATATATTTCATGCAAAGTATTTTTTATTTTATTTAAATTCTTGTTATATTCTAATAACTTATATAGTGTAAATATCCAAAGAGCAAGTAATAAAAGGAAACTTATTCCTGTAAAAAAGGTTAGTCCAAGTATAGAACTTATAATTACAAATCCAATATAAAATATAATCAGTTTTGTCTGAGAATCACTTCTATCTAATATTTTATCGGTCTCTTTTTTTATTTTATTTTTTATTCTCCTATATATTTTATATATAAGGAAAGAATGTATAAACTCTCTTGCTTTTAATCTTTTAATTGTAGATACTGTCAAAACTAAAAGTGATATATATGAGCCTATATATGCTAACTCTATTAATGAGTATAGTAGTTCTTTTGAAATAGAAGTATAGTACATAATGGCTTCTACTAACATAATGCAAATACCAAATATGGTAAAAGATATAAAGACTAATAGTTCATATGGAAATTTATCAAGCGAATTTAGCATTATTCCATCTTTTTTATTAGTATGTCCTACTGCCCATATCAAATATGATGCTATAACACATAAAAGAATAATATCTACTGGTATAAGTATTTCAGCTAAATTTTCTCTACCTTTAAAAAGATTTATAACCATCATTTGAAATGAATATGCATTAGAATATTTAAATCCTGATAAATCAATATAACTATATATACTGTATTTTTTCAAAGTTTCTATACCGTCATATGGTAATTCCATGTATTTTGCATTATCTTTATTTATTTTTTCAATATCAGTTTCTATTCCATTATTTTGAGTATATATCCAATAGTTTTGATTGTTTTTCATATTTTCTATGTCTAAGTTATAGTCTTTTGATTGCATATTTGTATATATTTTGCCATTTTCATTATTTATTATTATATATTTGATATAATCTGTTACACTATTATTATCATAATTAAATCTTGAACTGTAAAATATATTGTTATCTACATTATTATATCTACTAGACATTCCATCATCTATATCCAGTTCATTTTGACTAATATAATTAGTTGTAGTTATAATATATGATAAATAACTGTATGCAAATTCATCTGAAGTTTTATAGCTTTCTTCACCATCTTTTAAGTATTCATCCTTAACTCCTATATATGCTATGCTTAATACTAAGCTTGCTGTTATTATTGGAATTAATATGTAGCATATAAGTTTTAAGAGTCCTGAATTTCTTATTTTTTCCATATTTTTCTCCTACTTTATATCTTCTATTTTGTACCCAATTCCCCATATTACTTTTAAGTATTTTGGCTCTTTTGGATTTATTTCAATTTTTTCTCTTATATGTCTTATGTGTACTGCAATTATATTTTCTGCTGCTAAGCTATCTTCATTCCATACATTTTCATATATTTCTGATATTGAATATACTTTCCCTTTGTTTTTTAATAAAAACTTCAAAATGTTATATTCTGTAGCTGTTAGCTTTATATCTTTTCCATCTGCTATTACTTTTTTAGTATCATCATTTAGTTCTAGTTCTCCTACTTTATATATTTTTTCACTTTTTTCATTATTATTACTATTTTCTATGCTTCCAAGCTTTACATATCTTCTTATACTTGAATTTACTCTTGCAACTAATTCTAGTGGATTAAATGGTTTTGTTATATAATCGTCTGCTCCTATATCTAATCCTGCTATTTTATCATAGTCTTCAGATTTCGCTGATAAAAGTATTATTGGTATAGATTTTTCTTTTCTTATTTCTTTTAAAGCTGACAAACCATCTTTATTTGGCATCATTATATCAAGTATTACTAAATGCACTAAATTCTCATTAACTTTTTTTACCGCTTCTAAACCATCATATGCTTTTATAACATTATATCCTTCTCTTTTAAGATAAATCTCTATTGCTTTTACTATTTCTTTATCATCATCTACAACTAAAATATTGTACATTTTTTCTTTTTTCCTTCCTAGTTTTTATTTTTCCACATATTATATATTACCACATAATTATTAATTTTATATATATACTTTATTAATTTTTTATTAAGATTAAGCTGAAAATAGACTTATATCTAACATTAGATTATAAGCCTATTTTATTCTTTCATTTGTTTTTCTATCCAATATATTATTAAATCTACTATGTATTCTTGTTCTTCACTTGTAAGTTTTCTTCCACTTTGTATTTTATGCCACTTATATAAGCATCCTCTACAACATGTAGCAGTTGCATGCTGGGCAATAAATACAGGATGTCCTTTCATTGGTGTTTGTTTTCCATCATTTAATATGCTTTCTGGTGCTAATCTTTTTGATATAAAGTCTTGTGCATGCTTTTTTATTGTTTCAATACCTTTTTCTTTTACATATTCTTTATATTTCTTTCCTAATTTAAAACTACTTCTAAACTTTGATTTTGATAGCCTTCCCATTACATTTTCTATTTTTTTTAATTCTATTTCTTTTTCCATAACTTTCCTTAATTTATTACAATCTATAACTCATCTTTCTTAAAAATACTTTTAATTTTTGCTCTTAATTTTTCATACCAAGTTAATCTTATAGGTAGATTTTCTTCTTTATCTTTATCTTTTTCAATTCTATATTCTTTTTTATTTATTTCTCTATTTTTAAATATATTATCTACATTATATTTTTCTCTTAATTCTTCTTGATATTTTCTTTCATTATCTGAATATTTATTTAAAAGTTCTTTTTTCTCATTTTCATCTTTGCACCAATAATTAATATATAGCATTCCTAGAAGTGCTAGTGCATATTTATTTATATTTTGTTCTTTTAGTGGAACTGTATTATTTAGGCTAAATACATATGTTTTATCACTATTTTCTTTAAAAAATTCTACTAATTTTACTGGTACTTTTTCAATATTTTCTTGTTCCATATTATTTAATATTTCTAAAACTTGTTTATATGCAATTTTTTCTTCATTAGTTAATTTATATTTCATTTCTATTTTCTCCTATATCTTGAGATGTTTTGTCAAATTCATTTTCTTTTTCTATATTCTCTATTAATAGTTCTTTTGTCTCCTTTGTAGCTTTTTCAACTTCTGATAATGTCAGTTCAGATGTTGCATCTTTTATCTCTTCTAATTTTACTTCTCTAAATCCTTCTTTACTCTTTTCTTCTTTTCTTAATATTTCTTCATCTAATTTTAATATGCTTATTATTTTCTTCTTATATTCTGGTGATATATTTTTACATACAGAATTAATAAGTCTTGCTGCTCTTACTGGGTCTACTTCACCATTTTGTATACGTTCAAATAGCTTAATATGTCTTTGTAATTGTTTATCTCTTTTTAGTAAATCTTCTAAATTTACACTACCCCTATTACTTACTCCATCTAAATTATTACTTTCATTTCCAATTAATCCTTTAATTTTTTTACTTTCATCACTAAAATCCTTAATTGCATTAGTAGCTGATATATCAATTAATACATCTTTAGCAACCTCTAATCCTTCTTTTTTAAATTCATTTGTATTATTTACTATATATTCTATAACATCATAGTTATTTCTACATGCAACTTCAATAAATAGTTTATTATTTTTTAAATCATCTGATACATATTTTAAAATCTCTGCATTTGATATAATTGCTACTTGCATAAACACTTTATCATTAAGTAAACTTTTATCTTGCATTATTAGAGTTTCTATACTATGGTTTTGACTAAGATATCTTGTAATTTCTTCATTATTTTTCTTGTATAAGCTTATTACAAAGTTATCATCTTTTTCTAATTCAGGAGACATGTATTTTAACACTTCTGGATTAATAGATGCAGAATCTAATATGAAATCTTTATCTTCACTTAAAGGTGTATGATTTATAAGTTCTGGTTCTTTTCTAATTACTTCAAATGCTAAGCTAGTATTTGATTGAAGATTTCTACCTAATATCTTAAATACCAAATATGTATTAAATTTATTTTTTACAGCATATAATATAGGCATCATCACATCTTTGTTTTCTCTATCTTCATAACTTAATAAGTTTTTTAAAGATAAGTAATCTTGCCTTTGAACTGCTTCTATTACTTTTTGTGAGTAAATTTTTATTTTACTTAAATCTTCTATTGAAATATCTTTTACATTTCCTATTCCTATATTTGACATATTAATCACCTTACTTTTCAATATTATATATTATTTTGCCTTTATTATCAATTATTTATCTTTTATTTTATTACTAATTTCTCATTAATTTATGTTTTTAGCCTTATTTAATAAATCTTCCACATACTTACTTTTTATTTCTTTATACTTTCTTCTATCTTTTATTCCATCTTCTATAATTTTTTGTTTAAAATTAGAATATTCTTTTGCTTCTTTTTTATTATTTAAT
>CALXQA010000046.1 GCA_944390335.1 uncultured Clostridia bacterium | reverse complement strand
CGTTTTTCATATTCTACCTCCTACAGTTGTTAAAGGGATACATATACAGAAGTATTTACTTACCTAACGGTTACATTGTACTACTTTAAACAAATTATGTCAATTATTTTAGTTGTTTTTTCCCTTTAAAGTAATTAAATAAAATTATTTTAGATTGTTATAATAATATTGCAAAAGGAGTAAAACATTATATAAATAATTAAAATATTTGTGTAATGAAATCTTATAAATAAATTAGTAAATCCTTGTATAGAAATAGAAATTAATTAACTCTATTAATAGACTTAAATCGAATGGATAATCATTTTAAATTAAATTGCAGGATCAGGGAGTCTACTTAGGCTCCCGCTAACTGCCTAAAAGCGTGGCTTTTAGCAGTAGACTCTTTTGTTTTAGGGTAGACTATCAGATGACTCCGTTTTAACTAAAAAGCAAGCATAAAATGTCTAACTTTTTGATTTTAGTTCATTCTATACTTGCTTTTCAATCTTATTTAATTTCTTCTTTTAATTTGATTCCATCATTTAGCCCTGCTAGATAATATTTTTTGCATAAATACCAATTTTCACGATTTACGGTTTCTATATAGTCCTCTACTTTTGTTTTGATACTCTCTTTTAGTTGTTTAAACTCTTTTGGTATTTTTCCTAACTCTGCATCTAAAGAATCACGTTTTGCACTTCTATCAATGTTATGTTCTTTAAAGTAATTTTTATCTTCAACAGTAAGACGTGCTAACTTTTCTTCTCTTGCTTTAAATATTATTTCTAACATTTTTCTTCTTTTCTTATCCAATATAATATCACCTCCACTTGGTGTGTGATATTAACTCTGTTTGAAATTTTATGCAAGTCCTTTCTCAAAAATTATTTGCATATAAGCTAGTCCAATCGAAATTACTATAATCCCTACCATCTTTTAATCCGCAACTATTGTTATTATATATTTTATTATTATTTATTATATCTTTAACATCTTTGTTAATAGGTTCATTACTCATTCGTTTAGAGGTATTAACATATTTGTCAATAGGTATAATTTTTCTTAATGCTATTTCTTTTGAATTTTGTTTATATACAATTTCAATTTTTATATATTCTTTTTTCTTTAATGAATTAATAATTCTTGATGCTTGTACATTACAAATATTTAGTAAATTACTAATATAAGTATTTGACATTGTGCAATCATTTTCTTTGCTTAAATATAATATCATAGAATATATTATCTTTTCTTTATCGTTTAAATTCTTGTCGATTAATACCTCATAAGGTATCCATATTCCTTTAAATTCTTTCAATACTTCTGTTTTCTTTCTAACCAATTGCTCCACAATCGATTCTGTGCCCTTTAAATATAAAATTAGATTAACTTTATCGATACTGAAAAATTAAGCAATATCAGGCTTTTTATATTTCCCCAAATTGTAAGCTCATACGGGTGTAGAATATACCATGTATTATTTCACATAACATATTCTCCCCCTCAATCTTATAAATTAATTTTTAATTAGAGTATTACAAATATAAAATAGATCTGAATGAGATGTCTATAGGTTCATAACTTGTACTATTGAATGTACGATGAGCTGTAAAACTAGTACTAGTAATATAATCAGCACCTCTACTAGTAGAAGGATTAAGATTGTCTGTATATGTTTCTGTACTCCATTCTCTCACGTTTCCTGCTATGTCATATATGTTACATCTTACATCGTAATTATTTTCTTCATCATGTGCATTTCCTGTTATTGTTATTCCTGATTGAAATCTACTTTGTAGTGAATAATCTGTATCTCCACTAAATGTTTGTATATACACTATTGCTGTATCCCATGCATAACTATTTATTAAATCACTTTCAAAATTGTTATTACCGCTGTATAAATTTCTAGCCAATGTTGCTGCATCTAATTGATTTATTTCAGTATATACTTCTTGTCCTTTTTTTATATTAAATGTATCAGTATTTCCATCTACTTTTCCAGCTTCATATCTTCCTATATAATATCCTCCTGCATTTTTAGCTTTTGTTATAAAGTCTCCTAAGTCTTTGGCTATTGTATTACTTGCTCCACTTGTTTTCTCTATATATTTATATGACTGCCCTACATCTATTTCTACTACTTCTATATAATTATCTGCTGATTGTCTCATTGTAGCAGCCCCTGTTCCTTCTAATTCTTGTGTGTCTGAATTATATCTTGCATCAAAAGAATATCTACCTAAATTTATTGTTTTTATATCTCCATTTGCATTATATTTTACATCTCCTATTGGCACCCATATATATTGATTTCCTTTGCTTATCTCATCTCCTGCTTCTGCATCTTCTATTACTATTCCTTTTGTTACATCTGTTCCTGAATCTTGAGCTAATTTAAATCCTGCTGGTACTTTTACTGGATTACTATATTTATCATATATTGTTGTATTATTCTCATATACTGTTCCGTTTTTTATTGCCTCTTCTACTTCTGATAATTTTTCTTCTTCATCTTCTTTATTATTTCCATTTAAATAATCATCTATATAGTTTGATACTTTATCTAATTCTATTTTTTCATTCTCACTTGCATTTTGATAAACTTTTGCTCCTTCCTGTGCTCTTCTAAATATTCCGTCTTCTCCTATACTTAAATTTATTGCTACTCCTGAAAGTATCAAAAGTACTATTATTGTAACTACTAATGCTACTAAAGTTATTCCTTTTACTTGCTTTTTTAACTTTATTTTTATCATTTTATTTTTTCCTCCTTTTGTTTACTACTATTATTTCTATTATCATTTGTTTTATTCTATTTAAGTTATATCATAGTGATATTTTGTTTGCAGTATTTATGCTTGCTTTTATTGTCTATAAAAAGCTATGTATTTATATACGTCTAAAATACATAGCTTTATTTATTTTTTCTACGTTTATATTTTCTATTTTATTAAATCTTACGATATATATATATATATATATACAGCCTCAACGGTTTTAAGCATTTTATTATCTCCTTATTTTTTACATTCTCAACCAAAAAGGCCCGTCCCCAATGTCATTAAGTTAAGAAAATCACATTAGTAATTTTTGAAAATATTTAATAAAAATTTTGAGTATAATCTTTATTCTATTTTTTTAGCACAACTTAAGAAGGTTATATAACTACGTTTACATAACCTTTAAGCTTGTGCTTTTTATCTTTTTTCTTAACTGTTTCGTCGATAATTTTTTTTGTATTTATTATACCCTTTGTATTCTTTCCTTTCGTTTTTTCTTCCAGGTCGAATTGGTACCAATTCTTTTCTTATTTCTTCTATTAATTCATCATATTCTTTTTGTGATTTTTCATCATTATTTATTGCCATACTTAATAATATCAGTATAAACCTTTCTCTTAATAATCCTATTAATGTATTCATATTTACTTGATAATCATATTTATATCCGTTCTCTTTCTTTTTTTCAATTCCTTCATTTGCTTCTTTCCTAAAATCTTCTGCTATATTTAGCATTAACATTTGTCCATAAAATTCTTGCTCTACCACTATCTTATTTTGTCCTGAAAAATTTTGTATTTCTAACTTATTCTTTGCTATATTATATGCTAATTCTATATTCCATCTTCTAAAATACAATTTCCCTACTTCTTCTCTTCCAAATTCTTCTTCTTCTAAATTTGTTATTAATATCTCTTCTTCTCCTGTTTCTATTTGGTATTTTACTAATCTTGTTTCTATTTTTCCTTTTTTTCTTAATTCTTCTTTTACTTCTTTTTCTTTTACTCTTTTTATTTTTTTCTCTGTTATCTTTATTTCTATTTCTTCATCCTCTCTTTTCATTTTTTCAATTTCTTTTCTATAATTACTTATTTTTCCTCTAAATATATATTTTATTCCTATTTCTTGCAATAAATATATCATTTCTAGTGATGGATATCCTCTATCAAAAAGTATTATTACTTTTTCTAATTCTATTTCTCCTGTTAATGTCATTACTAACTCTGCTATATGTTTTTTGGCTAATTCTCTTTCTGATCCTTTTAATTTATCTATTTGTGCATCTATTACCCAATTATTTACTACATCATACAAACAAGATGTTAATGCTCTTGCACTTGTTCTCTGTCCTTCTCTTCCTTGTGATGTTCCATATTCTTCTCTTAACTCTTTTGTGTCTGGTACTTCTATTTTCATACCATCTATTGCCATTACAATATATCCTTTTATTGTTTTGTAATCTCTTGGGTTATCATATGAATTTTTTATGTAATCACTATTTAATTCTTTAAATATTTCTGGATTTATCTTTTTTCTCTGCTGGCATAATGCTGATTTACTTACATCTTCCATTTTTCCTGTCATTTCTTTAAATTTATTCATTTCCATTTTTAAACTTAAACCTCTCTTATTTAATGTAAAATATATTATATCTTTACAACTTATTTTTCTATTTCTAGTAAAATATTTTTTTGAATATTTATATTTATCTAGTAATTCTCTACTACTAATTTTTAATCTCAATTTTTTTACTTTATCATATGCTATCATATTCTTCACCTTTTTTTCTATATTTTATACAAAAAAAGCCAATAATTCAATTATTGACTTTTCTTAACTTAATGACATTGGGCCCGTCCCCTTTGGTTTACATATGAAATTTTCTTACAACTGCTTCTTTTAAGTCTTTTGATGATAATATTAATGTAATAATTAAGTTTAATAATGATATTCCTGTAGCAATAATTCCTAAAATTGGATTAGTTACAATTTTTTCTGTAATTAATATTGCTGGAAGAATACTAAATAGCAGAATTATTAATTGATATATTGCATATCTTAAATACTTTTTATAGCTTATTATTGTTAGAATGAGCATTGCTAAGTTTGCTACCATTATAATTATTGGTATAGATATACTTAAAGACCAACCTTTAAATCCTATTCTATAGTCTATATATACTGTAAGTAGTGAAATAAGTATTGTTTGAAGTAGTACATACCCTGCTATATTAACATTCTTATTTATTGAATAAATAGTAACAAGCCACACATATATAATTCCACAATTAGTAAATGCTGCCCATGGAATATTAGGACTTGTTATTTTATTTATTATTGTTAATAATATTCCTACTAATAATGATAATATAAGTAAGAGTCTTACAATTATTTCACTATGACTTGCATTAATTTTCTTTGGATATATCATCTAAAACCTCATTACTTTCTATTTGAACACTTATATTTTTTTCTTTTAAAAAGTTATAAAATTCCTTTTCAATACTATTATCATTTAATATAGATGTAAAAGTAAATACCATTTTGTTTTCAAAGGTACAACCAGAACATTTTATTTTTTCAACTGGTTCTGGTGCTATAAGCATTAAAAAATATTCTATATAGTCTTTATATTTTCCTATTATACCAATTCTTCCTATATTTGAAAATGTAATTGTAGTATATTTTCTAATTTCTATATAACTTAGTCTTACCAATATCTTTTTTAGTTCTAAAGGTATTGATTTTATAAATAAATTGTTTCCTAATTTTACATTTGCAGACATTGTTTTTAATATTTCTTCTTCTGTAAGTTTTTCTTTAAATTCGTTTTTTACAAAGTTTAATATTTTTATGAACATATCGGTATTATTAATTTCTTTTTTTTCTTCTTTTTCTTTTTCAATATTTTTGTTTTTATTTTCTATATTATATGCTAATGTCATATATGAAAAGAAGTTTGACATTGTTTTTGAAGGAAAATATTTTTTTAAGTTTACTGGTATACATACTTTGATTGGTCTTTTAGATTTTGATTTTAGTTTTTCATAATTTCCTTTATATATTGAATATATTAAAACTGCTGTTAAGTATTGTGTTACTGTTGCTTCATATTTTTTACATTCTTCTTTTAGCTTATCTGCATCTATTATTTCATGTATTGCTGAAATTGCTCCTAGTTTTATCTTCTTTCCTTTTAGTATATATGCTTTTTTTGAAGATACATTTCCTTTTGCTTTTTTACTGTAGTTTTTCATATAGCTATCTTCTGTATTATAGTCTATTTTTCTTAGTAGTCTATCATTTCTATTAAATACATCTGGATGCATTAATTCTAAATATAGATATATTATTTCTCTAAAAAATACTACTCCGCTTCCACCATCTGTAAGAGAGTGAAATATGTCTATATTTATTTTGTTTTCAAAATATGTAATTTTAAATAAATAATCATTATTCTTTTTTGGGTCTATATATTTACAAGGATAGTCTTTTTCTTCTTCTATTATAACATCTTTATTATTTTCTTCTAAATAGTACCAAAAAAATCCTGCTTTCATTTTTACTTTAAATGATGTATATCTTTTTAAAGCTTCTTTTACTGCTTTTTTTAATATTTCTTTGTTTACTTTTTCTTTTAATAAGCATGATATTCTAAATACTGTACTATATTTTTTCCCAGCAGATATTGGGAATATCTTTGCTGAATTATCCAGTCTTCTCCAAGTTGTATTTTCTTTGTTTTTTGTTTTCATTTTCTTTACCTTTCATACTCTTAGTGTAAATATATTTTTTATTCTCCTGCATCTTTTTGCTTTATAAGTTTTATAATTTCTTCATATCCATTAATTATAGCATCTTTTTCTTTTGGATTTTCTTTTGGATTTTTTAGTATCCATACATGTGATGCCCCTTCATATTCTTTTATATCAATTTTTACATTTTGCTTTTCTGCTTTTTCTTTTAATATTTTTACATCTGGATTTAATATATCATATGTACCTGTAAATATTGTTATATTTTTTAATTTTGATAAATCTCCATCAATTGGATTTACTAAAAAACTATTTATTCCTTCTTCATTTCCTCCTGCATATGCAATTCCTGCTAATTTTAGTGCATCTTTATTAAGATCTTTATCATATTTTTGTACTTTATCTATATCTGGATTTTCTAGTCTTACATCTAGCCATGGTGATATTAAAATAGTTTTACTTGGCATAAGTATACTTTTATTACTTAAACTTTCTTCTAATGCAAGTGTTAATCCTCCTCCTGCAGAGTCTCCCATTAATATTAAGTTTTCTGGATTTATTTTATTTATTATTTCTTCATATAGGGGTTCTACCATATTAAATACATCTTTATAATGGTATTTAGGTGTTAATGGATAATCTGGTAGTATTACAGTTGCTCCTGTGTCATTTATTATTTTTTCTAAAAATGTCCAATGCTGATCTGTTGCTTCTGCCATATATGAACCACCATGAAAGTATAGTATTGTTATATCTGTTTTTTGAACTTCTTTTGGCGTTATTATAAATACTTTTCTATTTTTGAATTTCTTTTGGTCTATTAAGCAACTATAACTATTTTCATTAGGTAATTTAGTTTCTATATCAGCTATCATAAGATATGATAGTTCTATTATTATTGCTACAATAATTATAACTATTATACATACAATTATTTTTAGTATTTTTTCTTTCATTTTCTTTTCTCCATATTATGCAATTTATATTATTGTAGCATAAAGAAGATTAAATAACAATGCACTTAAGAAAGTATTAATAATTAGAAAATAAGACTTTCTTTTTTAAGAAAGCCTTATATATATTTAAAAATCTTCATCTAGTAGAAAATCAATTAAATTAATATGTTTTATTCCATTATATTCATACTTAAGTTTATCAAGTGAAATAACATATTTAGGATAATTATCATTTATAATATTAAATGCTCCAAATTCTCTTTCTTTAGTTTCTTCATTTGGTATGCTAAATGCTACTTGTATATAAATTTTTTTGTTTGGCTTAGTTGCAACAAAGTCTATTTCTCCTTTTTTTGTTTTTCCTGTAAACACATCATATCCTTTAACTATTAATTCATTATATACAATATTTTCTATTGCATAACATTTATCTATTTCTGTTTTATTATTTTTTATTTGTGCTATTCCTAAGTCTGTTACATAATATTTATTTAATGTTTTTAAAACTGCTCTTCCATGTACATCATATCTATAAACTTTTCTTATTAATAATGCTTTACATAGTGCTTCTATATATGAATATATAGTTAGAGTAGAAACATCTCTTCCTTCATTTCTTAGAAAATTCATAATATTTTCTGCTGAAAATTCTCTTCCTATTGTGTCTATTATATATTGTAAGATTAAATTAAATAAAGGTATATCTCTGATTTTTAATCTTTCTACTACATCCCTTAATATGATAGAGTCAAAAACTCCATATAGATAATTTTTTATTGATTCTTCATTCTTAAATTCAAATCTATTTGGTAAACCACCCCATTTCATATAATCTTCAAATGCATCATCAGTCGATTTTTCCATTCCTTGTAGTTCTAATACTTCTTTATATGAAAGTGGATTTATTTTAAAAGTTACATATCTTCCAGATAATACAGTTGATAACTCTTCTGATAGTAATCTGCTATTTGAACCAGTAATAAATATACTAACTTTTTGAGATGCTCTTAAAGAATTTATTACCTTTTCAAATTTTTCAACATTTTGTATTTCATCAAAAAATAAGTAATATAATGAATTATCAGTTATTTTATCTTTCACATATTTATTTAATTTTTTGTAATCTGTTAATTCTTCGAATTCGATAAATTCAAAGTTAATGTATATAATGTGATTTTCATTTATTCCTCTATTCTTTAATTCTTCTATTATTTGATTTAATATAACAGATTTCCCGCTTCTACGAATTCCTACTAGTATTTTTATTAAATCACTATCATAAAAGTCTCTAATCCTTTTTAAATATATTTCTCTTTTTAACATATTAATCACCTATTGAAATTATATTATTTCTTAGATTATTTGTCAAGTTATTTTTATATATAAAAATAACTTTGATAATTATGCTTTTATTTTTTTACACAAAAATTACTACCTATTATTTTTTATTGTTATTTAAAAATTTTTATTAAAATATGAGATAACATCTTTATGCCTTTTACTATTTTATTATCCATTATAGTACTACTCCTTCTCTTTGGATATTTTTATAAAATGGATTTATATTTATTCTTGAGTTATATTTTTCTATGTTTTTTATTATTGGCGATATTACAACTCCTTTTTCTAACTCTATATCAAATGCAATATCAGATACTTTATCTCTATACTGCTCTATTTCTTCAAAATTTAAATCTGTTAATATCATTATATCTATATCAGAACTTTTGTTATAATCTCCCCTTGCATAAGAACCATATAATATTATTTTTTTATTCTATCGCCTAGTAATAATCTCACTTTTGTTGTAAATTCGTCCAATATATTACTAATTACATTTTGCATAACTATTACCTCCTTGTATAATAATATATTCATGGTCTAAAGTTACCCCAAATTTTATATTTATATTATATACTTCTATATTTATTTTTCAATAATATTTTTTCTTTATTTTCTTAGTTCTGCTTTATGTTTATTTTCTAAGCTATTTATTATTTTTTCTAATAATGCATTTATTTCTTCATCTGTAAGTGTTCTATCTTGAATACCAAATGTTATTGAAAAAGCTATACTCTTTTTGTTTTCTGGTATTCCTTTTCCTTCATATACATCAAATACTTTACTATCTAAAAGAAGTTTACCTCCACTATTTTTTATTGTTTTTATTAATTCTTGTGATGTGATTTCTTTATCTACTAATATAGCTAAATCTTTTTTTACAACTGGGAATTTTGATATTTCTTTATATTTCATTTTTCCTACTTTTTTAGCTAAAAGTTTACTTAAATTAATTTCCATTACATATACTTCATCACTAGATACTTCTGGTGTTATTCTTCCAATTATACCTACATTGTCATTGTTAACAGATATAACTGCAGATTTACCTGGGTGCATTTCTTCTGGTAGTAATTTTTTATCCTGAATAAAGCTATATCTTCCATTATATCCTAAATAGTCAAGTAGTTCTTCGCAAATACCTTTTATAACATAGAAGTCTACATTCATTTTTGAAAGTCCTAAATAATACTCTCCTGACATTAGTGCTGCTACTTTATTTTCTTCAATATAGTTTTCTTTATTTTTTGAAAATGTTTTTCCAATTTCAAATAAGCAAACATCTTTATTTCCTCTTGCTACATTATATTCATATGTTTTATATAATGATGTAATTATACTTTGTCTTAAACAATTTCTATCTTCTGTAAGTGGTGCTAATATTTTAATTGTTTCATTTTCTTTATTAGTAAACATATTTCCTTCTTTTTCAGAAACTAGTGAATAAGTAAGTGTTTCATTTAAACCTAAGTTAATCATTTTATTTCTTATTTCTCTTGTAGTTCTATCAAAAGAACCTTGTTTTATAGGCATACTTTTTAATCTTCCTTGTATATTGTCTACACCATATATTCTACCTACTTCTTCAATTAAATCTTCTTTTATTGATATATCTAATCTTCTCGTTGGAACTAGTACAGTAAGAATATTTTTATGGCTGTTTTTATCTTTATTTATATTTGTCTTAAATCCTAGTCTTTCTAAAATGTCTATTATTTCTTTTTCTTCTAAATTAGAACCTAATAAAGAGTTTATATCTTTTACTTCTATATCTATTTTTTTATCTTCTTTTTCTGTTTTATCATATATTTTCATTCCTGCAATAACACTTGCATCTGCATATTTTTCTAGCATATTACAAGCTCTATTTATTGCCATATATGTTCTATTTGGGTCTAATCCTTTTTCAAATCTATTGCTTGCTTCACTTCTTAAGATTTTATTTGATGTTCTTCTTATTTTTACATTATTAAATATTGCTGCTTCTATTATAATATTCTTTGTGTTTTCTGTAATTTCAGTATCAAAGCCACCCATTACACCTGCAAGGCCAATTGCTTCTTTACCATTTGATATTACAATGTCATCACTTGAAAGTATTCTTAGTTTTTTATCTAATGTAGTTAGTTTTTCCCCTTCTTTTGCCATTCTTACTTCTAGCATCCCTTTTAACTTATCAGCATCGTAAAAATGTAGAGGTTGGCCTGTTTCTAGCATTACATAGTTACTTATATCTACAACATTATTAATTGGTCTTATTCCTGATGCAATTAATTTTTCTTTTATTTCAGGTGTGCTTTCCTTTATATTTACATTTTCTACTTTTTTTACTAATAAAAGTGTACAATTATCTGTTTTTACATTTATATTAAAGTCTAGTTTTCCACTTTCATTATATTTTAAATCAATAGGCTTTACTTTTTTATTATATATTGCTCCTACTTCATAAGCCATTCCTAATATACTAAGTAAATCTCCTCTATTTGCTGTTAAGTCAAAATCTATTACTCCGTCATTCATTTTCATGTATTCTATAGGGTCTTTTCCTATTGGTGCATTTTCGTCTAATTCATGTATTCCTGATTTATCTTCATCTTTTAAAAATTTATTTTCTAGTCCAAGTTCTGCAATAGAGCAAAGCATACCATTTGACTCTACCCCTCTTATAACTGTCTTTTTTATTTCTCCGCCTGGAAGTAAACTTTTAGGAAGTGCAACTATTACTTTTAGTCCTTTTCTTACATTTGGAGCTCCACATACTATTTGCAATACTTTTTCTCCTATATCTACTTTGCATACATGTAAGTGGTCTGAGTCTGGATGCTCTTCACATTCTAGAACTTTTCCAATACATAATCCAGTGCAATCTATTAAATAACCTTCTGAATCATATTCATTTCCAACTTTAGTCATATTCTCTGCTAAATTGTGTATATCTTCCTTAGTGTTTATATCTATATCTAAATAATCTTTAAGAAAATTAGTACTTAATTTCATTATTCACTACACCTCCTATATATCCTTTCTATCAAATTGATTTAAGAATCTTACATCATTTTGATATAAAAGTCTCATATCTGTTATTTCATATTTAAACATTGCAAGCCTATCTAATCCTGTTCCGAATGCAAAACCTGTATATTTTTCTGGGTCATATCCATTCATTTTTAGTACATTTGGGTGTACCATTCCTGCTCCTAATAATTCTATCCACCCTGTATTTTTACATAAATTACAGCCTTTCCCTTTACATTTAAAGCAACTTACATCTACTTCATATGAAGGCTCTGTAAATGGAAAGTAACTTGGTCTAAATCTTAGTTTTGTATCATCACCTAACATATATTTCATAAATATTTCTAGTGTTCCTTTTAAGTCTGCAAATGTTATATCTTTATCTACAACTAATCCTTCTACTTGATTAAATTGATGTGAATG
>CALXQA010000045.1 GCA_944390335.1 uncultured Clostridia bacterium | reverse complement strand
GACAAACCTTCTGCATCTGGAAATTCCAATTTTAAATCAGTAGCTAAATTATTTATAAAATTGCTACCATATTTGTTATTTTTTATTAATCCTTTTCCAATTCTATAATACATTAATACTAACTCATTATTTGCATTTAATAGGACTTTCTTTCTAGTATTAATTATATCCCTTTTTATTTCATTTAAAAATTTAAAGTATTCATCATCATTTATAGTATTAATTAAATCTTTCATTAAATTCCTCCATTTTCAAATTTGCAACGGCGCGTTGCAAATTTCATATTTTTCTTATTTATATCATAAAATTGCTATAAATACAATTATTTTCCAGATATTAGCTTTTAAAAAACATAAAAGGTTGCTATTTTAATAACAACCTTTTATATTTTATCTACTTAAATTTCTATTAAATTAAAAACTTGTGTACCCTGTATCATATTTTTTCTCGTTATAAATAAAAAAGATTAGAAACATTGCTGAATCTAATCTTTTTTTATTGGCTGGGGTACTAAGATTCGAACTTAGGAATGTCGGAGTCAGAGTCCGATGCCTTACCGCTTGGCGATACCCCAATAATTTCATTTATTAATATAGCATAAAATATTGACTTTTTCAAGAGATAAATTGAAATATTGACTTTAGAGGCAAAAAACATTAAAATTTATAAAAAATATTAGAAAGAGATATGTTATGAATAAGGAAGTTGAATTATCAAAACAGCAGAAAGATGAAGATAAATTTTTAATTGCTAAAATATTAGATAAAATAAAGTTCTCAAATAATAGAAATAGAATTGAATGTAGCGAATTTTTAGATTTAAGACAGCAAAGTTTAGTAAGGGAAGCTTTAGAAATTAGAAAATTAGATAGCTATAATTTAGTTGGAGGATATGATGATGCAGAAAGAAAGATTTGGATTACATTTCCATATAATATAAATTTTGATATTAATAATGTTATTAACCAGTTTTTATGTGTAATAGAAGTAAACTTACCTAATGAACTAAAAATGCAGTATGAACATAGAAACTATTTAGGTGCTTTAATGAAATTGGGTATAAAGAGAGAAAAAATAGGGGATATTTTAGTAAGAAATGATGGAGCAGATATAATTGTAAAAAAAGATATTGCAGAATATATTATGTCTAATATATCTTTATTAACTAGATTTCAAAAATCTAAAATTAAAATAAAAGAAATAGAAAAGCTTACATACATAAAAAAAGAGAAAGAATTAGTTAAAATAAATGTACCATCTATGAGATTAGACTGTATTGTTGGTGAACTTGCTAAATGTTCAAGAGCAGATGCTTTAAATTTATTAAATGAAGAAAGAGTGTTTGTTAATTTTAAAGAAGAAATAAGACCATCTAAATTAATAATAGAAGGAGATTATATTACAATTAGAGGAAAAGGTAGATTTAAAGTAAATAAAGTGTTAGGTAATACTAAAAGTGGAAGAATTAATTTAGAAATAGAAAAGTGATAAAATATATATTATTTATTTCCTCGTCATGAATACTTTTATATATTGATGGAAATAATTGTATAAATAATATTAAGGAGGTATTGATAATATATGAAAAATGTAGTTATTAAAAATATAGAGGGAATGCAAATATTAGATTCTAGAGGAAATCCTACTGTTCAAGTAAAGGTAAGCCTTTCAGATGATAGTATTGGAATTGCAAGTGTTCCATCTGGTGCTTCTACTGGTAGTTTTGAAGCTGTAGAATTAAGAGATGGAGATATGCAAGTATACAATGGTCTTAGTGTACAAAAGGCTGTGGATAATGTTAATAAAAAGATTGCTAAAATATTAATTGGAGAAAATGTATTTGAACAAAGAAATATTGATGATAAGATGATTTCATTAGATGGAACTGATAATAAATCTAAATTAGGAGCAAATAGTATACTTGGAGTATCTTTAGCAGTAGCAAGAGCAGCAGCTTGTAGCTTAAATATACCTTTATATAAATATATTGGAGGAATAAATGCAACTATGATGCCTATGCCAATGATGAATGTTTTAAATGGCGGAAGGCATGCTAATAATAACTTAAATATACAAGAGTTTATGATAGTACCTGTTGGAGCTAAGACTATTAAAGAAGCAATTCAGATGGGAGTAGAAGTATATAAAGTTCTAAAAGAGGTTTTAAAAAATAAAAATTTAGTGACATCAGTTGGAGATGAAGGAGGATTTGCACCAGATTTAGAAAATGATGAGCAAGCTATAGAACTTTTATTAGAAGCCATAAAAGATGCTGGATATAAAGAAAAAAGAGATTTTGAAATTGCTTTGGATATGGCAAGTACAGAGATGAGAGATGCTGCTAAAAAAATAAATAAAGAAGGTTATTATTTCTGGAAAACAAAAGAATATAGAACTAAAGCTGAGATGATTGACTATATTATAGACTTAGCAAATAAATACCCTATAATGTCTATAGAAGATGGCTTAGCAGAAGAAGATTGGAAAGCATGGAAAGAACTTACTAAAAAAATAGGTAATAAAATACAATTAGTTGGTGATGATTTATTTGTAACAAATATAGAAAGATTAAAAAAGGGGATAGATGAAGAAGTTGCAAATGCCATACTTATTAAACCTAATCAAATAGGAACATTAACTGAAACATTGGATACAATAAAATTAGCTAAGAAAAATGGATATAAAACTGTAATTTCTCATAGGTCTGGTGAGACAGAAGATACATTTATAGCTGATTTAGCAGTAGGAGTAAATTCTGGACAAATAAAAACAGGTGCACCTGCTAGAACTGATAGAGTATGCAAATATAACAGACTTTTAAATATAGAAAGTGAAATTGAGTATAATTAATGTAAAGAGGCCTCATGTAATAGGTCTCTTTCTGGTTTTCTTTTTTGATTATTATTATGTTAACAGTTGAAAAATATAAAAAAATGTAGTATATTATTTAAATTAAGGGGATGAAAATATATGAAAAATAAAAAGGTGTTTTTAGATATATTAAAAGGTATGCCTAAAAATTTAGAACAAATAGAAATGGCAAGGTATATATATTTAGAATTAGGAAAAGTTTTAAGTTATGACATGAATGCTTTTTATTTAAAAGATGAGTTATTAGGAGATAGATATAATAAAGAAATTGAATTAGACAAAGAATTTGATACTACTTTAGTATGTAAGCCAATAAATATTATTTATATAAAGTTATTAAAAATTATGGGTATTGATGCTGAATTAATACAATTGGATAATAATTTTAAATATAACCATGTAGGTACAAGCATAACTTTTGATAACGGAATTAAAATTTTTACAGACTTAACACTTGATTTACATAGAATACAAAATGGTATGAGAACAATGGATTTTGCTTATACATCACCACAAGGTAATTATGATATTTTATCAAGAAGAGAACTAAATAAAATTGATGATAAATTAGGATATACTTTTAGAGGAATATATACAGATGACTTTATAGATATTGTATCAAAAGAGCTTACAAATAAAGTAAAGGTGGAAAGATATTTATTAGATGGAAAAAGAATAGAAGATTGTAATATATGTGAAGTAATTAGTAGAAAATTAGACTTTATATTAAATCATGTTATGTTTAAAAGATTAGGATATGCAGAGGGAAGAAATACACTTATATATATTTTACAAAAATGTTTATCAGATGAAGAATCTAAGCATATTAAACAATTTGATTTAATAAAGCAAAATGAAAATAATAATGAGTTTGCTAATCTTATAAAAGTATTTGATGAAGAAAATAGTATATATTATTTACAACTCCCAGATGAGGAAATGAAAAAATGTACTAAATGTGATATTGATGATATATTTAAAATTGGTTGGAAAAATAGATATAAAAGACAGATAATGGAGAATTGTGATATTGAATTATAAATTATTACAAAATAAAAAATAGAATACAAACTTCTGATGGGAGAAACACTTTAAGAATTAAGAAATTTTTTTGCAAATAACCTCCATAAATACTCCATTAATTACTCTCACGAAATTCTAAAATTACTTAAAATAAGTAATTTTAAAACTTGGTGGGAGTATTAATAATAATAACAATATAATTTATAAAGTTCAAATAATTATTTTACAAAATTTATGTAAAAGTAATGAAATGTTTTTTACCCTATGTTATAATCAAAGTCATCAGACATTATCTGGTAAATTGGAAAGGATGAGCTATATGCAAGAAAATATATATAATAATAATTACTTCTTTGTGGATGAATCAGGAGATACAACTTTTTATAATAGAAAAGGTGAATGGATTGTAGGTAATGAAAACGGAGCATCAAAGATATTACTTATGGGATTTATAAGAACAACAGAACCAGAATTTTTAAGAAAAAAACTTAATGAGTTAAAGATAGAAATATTAAATGATGAATATTTAAAAGACATTCCTTCTATGAGTAAAACAAGGATAGCATTTCATGCAAAAGATGACTGCCCAGAAGTTAGATATAAAGTTTTTACATTATTAAAAGATTTACCTTTTTCATGTAATATAGTTGTTGCAAGAAAAACAGAGCATGTATTTAAAAAGTTTAATGGTAATACACAAGCACTGTATGATTCTTTGATAACAAATTTATTTAAAAATATATTACATTTATCTAATAACAACTATATTTATATAGCAACTAGAGGAAGTAAAAAAAGACAAGCACCACTAGAACAAGCAATACAAAAAGCATTGAATTATACCGAAAATAAATTAAATACTACAATTGATTCTAGACAAAAAATATTACCACAAAACCCATCTGGAGAAGTATGTTTACAGATTGTAGATTATTGTAATTGGGCTGTACAAAGAGCTTTTTTACAAGAAGATATGAGATACTATAGATTCTTGAAAGAAAAATTTGGATTAATTGTAGATTTGTATGATTATAAAAGAGGTTGGAAAAATTTTTATAGTAAGAAAAATCCATTTGATATAAAAAAGATAAGCCCTTTACGGCTAGGTATTAAAAATACTCACAGCATGAAGCTGACTTTCACACATAAAGGACTTATTAAAAAGCTATTGCTTTGCTATTATTATATGATTTATTAAATTAATTATACATAAAATCAATTCTTTTGTCAAATAAACTATATAGATAATTAAAGAAAAATTCAAATATTTTTATAAAATTTTTTAAGATTTAGATATAAAGATGTTATTATTCACAACCATTTCTATAAATAGAAATTAAGTAATTTCAATGGTTGTAGCAATTTCTAATTTAAAAAATATTAACATAAAATTAATTTTATAATTTATGTTAAAAATCCAACTTATAAAACCCTTAACCTATTTAAAATACAGTTACTTTATTTTAAATTAGGCTGTGAATAGTAGCCGATACATTTTAGGGTGAATAAAAATATCGTCTAAACCTCTTGACTTTACTAGGTTTTTAATATATAATATTAAGGCATGTAAAGAGATGCGTTGAAGTAGAATGTGGCTACACACCTACATACTGTAGGTGATGGAGGGAACTTCTATGGAGTATGTCATGGCTAAGACCAAGGCGGTAAGTTTTAAAATTTAGCACTTATCCCAAGATTTTTCATGCAAGCTTGGGATTTTATATTATAGGTTTAAGAAACACCAGGGTGCGTTTATAACTTCCGACTAAAAGTATTTTAAGGAGGTAGAAAAATGGCTACAAAGAAGAATTCAGAAAAAACAGTTGCAAAAACAAGTTCTGCAAAGAATGAGAAGATCAGAATAAGACTAAAAGCTTACGACCATGTAGTTTTAGAACAGTCTGCTGAGAAAATAGTAGATACTGCTAAAAAGACAGGAGCAAAAGTTTCAGGACCTATTCCTCTTCCAACAGAAAAGGAAGTTGTAACAGTTATACGTTCTCCACATAAAGATAAAGATTCAAGAGAACAATTTGAATTAAGAACTCATAAAAGAGTTATTGACATTCTTTATCCAACACAAAAAACAGTTGATAGTTTAATGAAAATAGAACTACCAGCAGGTGTAGATATAGAAATTAAGTTATAATAAAATGAAAAAATAAAGTGAAAAAGACTAAAAAATTAATTAAACTATGCTGATAAAATATCAGCCAATAGGAGGGAAAGATGAAGAAAGCATTATTAGGAAAAAAAGTAGGAATGACACAAATATTTGATGAAGAAGGAAAAGTTGTTCCAGTAACAATAATTGAGGCTACTCCATGTATAGTAACACAAATAAAAACTGTAGAACAAGATGGATATCAGGCTGTTCAATTAGGATTTGGAGATGTTAAAGAAAGAAAAGTAAACAAACCAGAATTAGGACATTTTAAGAAAAACGGCTTAACTCCAAAGAAATATTTAAGAGAATTTAGACTAGATTCTATAGAAGGAATGAATGTAGGAGATGAATTAAAAGCTGATGTATTTGCAGTTGGAGATAGAGTAGACATTCAAGGAACTTCAAAAGGAAAAGGATTCCAAGGTGTTATAAAACGTCATGGACAATCAAGAGGACCTATGGGACATGGTTCAATGTATCATAGAAGACCAGGTTCAATGGGACCAACATCAACACCAGGTAGAGTATTCCCAGGTAAGAAATTACCAGGACATATGGGTAATGTAACAGTTACAATACAAAACCTAGAAGTTATAAAAGTTGACTTAGATAAAAATGTAATATTAGTAAAAGGAAGTGTTCCTGGAGCAAAAGGATCAATTCTAAAAATAAAATCAAGTGTAAAAGCTTAAGGAAGGAGGAAGAAAGATGCCTAAAATAGACGTATTAAGTATGGATGGAAAGAAAGTTAAGGAAATAGAACTAAATGATAATATATTTGGTATTGAGCCAAATGAAAATGTAGTTCATACAGCAGTTGTAAACTATTTAGCTAATCAAAGACAAGGAACTCAAAGTACACAAACAAGAGCAGAGGTATCTGGTGGTGGAAGAAAACCATGGAGACAAAAAGGAACAGGTCGTGCAAGACAAGGTTCAATAAGAGCACCACAATGGATAAATGGTGGTGTAGCATTAGGACCAAAACCACGTTCATATAAATATAAAATAAATAAGAAAGAAAAGAGATTAGCTATAAAATCAATATTAAGTTCTAAAGTGACAGGAAATGAATTAGTTGTTTTAGATAAATTACAACTAAAAGAAACAAAAACAGCAGAAATGGTAAAAGTATTAAATAACTTAAAAGTTACAGAAAAAGCATTAGTACTATTACCAGCAAATGACTTAAATGTACAAAGATCAGCAAGAAATATAAAAGGAATAAAATCATTAACAGTAGACACAATAAACGCTTACGATTTAGTTAAATATAATAAACTAATAGTAACAGAAGATACTGTTAAAAAATTAGAGGAGGTGTACGCGTAAATGAGACCAGAAGATATTATAATTGCTCCAGTTGTAACAGAAAAGAGCAATGATGGGGTACAACAAGGAAAGTATACCTTTAAGGTAGATAGAAGAGCAACAAAAATAGACATAAAAAGAGCAGTAGAAAAGCTTTTTGATGTAAAAGTATTAAAAGTAAACACAACAATGTGTAGAGGAAAAGAAAAAAGAGTTGGAAAGTTTTTAGGAAAAACTTCAGACTGGAAAAAAGCAATTGTTACAATTGATACAAACCCAGGAGATGTATCATATATCACAAAAGGTGGAAAAGTAACAAAAGTTTCTAAGAAATATAAAGACTCAATTGATGAATTTATGGGAGCATAAATTAATAAAATAATATTTTAATAATATCTGGAAAATACCAGGAAAATAAAGAATATCTGTAAGTGAAGCAGGAAAAAATTCACAAATAAAATATAAGGAGAAAAGAAAATGGGAACTAAAAAATTTAGACCAATTACTCCATCACTAAGAGGAATGGCTGTATCAGATTTTTCAGAAATAACAAAAAAGACACCTGAAAAATCATTACTTACTGTAAAAAAGAAAAAAGCAGGAAGAAATGCTCAAGGTAAGATAACAGTTAGACATCAAGGTGGAGGAAATAGACAAAAATATAGAATAATAGATTTTAAGAGAAATAAAATCGACATGGAAGCAGAAGTTATTGGAATTGAATACGATCCAAACCGTAGTAGTAATATAGCATTAATAAAATATGAAGATGGAACATTAAGCTATATAATAGCACCAAAAGGATTAAAAAATGGAGATAAAGTTATATCAGCAGAAAATGCAGATATAAAACCAGGAAATTGTTTAAAATTAGAAAACATTCCAGTAGGTACATTAGTTCATAATGTAGAAATAAATCCAAACCAAGGTGGTAAATTAGTAAGAGCAGCAGGACAATCAGCACAGCTTATGGCTAAAGAAGGAAAATATGCTCATTTAAGACTACCATCAGGAGAAATGAGATTAGTATTAGCTAGATGCAAGGCTACAATTGGTGAAGTTGGAAATGAAGAACATGAAAATATTAAATTAGGAAAAGCAGGAAAAACAAGACATTTAGGCATTCGCCCAACAGTAAGAGGTTCTGTAATGAACCCAGTGGATCACCCACATGGTGGTGGTGAAGGAAAAGCACCAGTAGGACATTCTGGACCAATGACACCTTGGGGCAAACCAGCACTTGGATATAAGACAAGAGCAAAACATAAAAAGTCAGATAGATTAATTACAAAGAGAAGAAAATAAAAAAGGAAGGAGATAAGATATGTCAAGATCTAGCAAGAAAAAACCATTTGTAGAAGCAAAGCTTTTAAAAAGAATAGAAGCTATGAATGAAAATGGAAATAAAGAAGTATTAAAGACATGGTCAAGAGCTTCTACTATATATCCACAAATGGTTGGTCATACAATAGCTGTTCATGATGGAAGAAAACATGTACCAATCTATATAACAGAAGAAATGATTGGACATAAATTAGGTGAATTTGCTCCTACAAGGACATTTAAAGGTCATTCAGGAGATAAGAAAACAACAACAAAATAATTATTAAAGGAGGTAGATTACAGTGGCAGACGAAAAAGAAAAGAAAGTAGCTACAGCTAAAAAAGAAGAGAATAAAGAAAAAGCAGTAAAAACAGAAAAAGCTGCAACTAAAGTAGCAGAAAAAAATAATGTAGAACCAAAAAAGACTGTAGAAAAGAAACAAGAAGTAAAAACTGCAGAGAAAAAAGAAAGTAAAGAAGCAAAAGCTACTAAAATAGAAAAAAAGAGTGAAGAAAATTCTAATGAAATGACAGCAAAAGCTACATTAAACTTAGCAAGAATTTCAAGTAGAAAAATAGCTATAGTTGCAAACCTAATTAGAGGAAAAAATGTAGAAGAAGCATTAGCAATATTAAAATTCACACCAAAAGCAGGAAGTAAATTTTTAGAAAAATTATTAAACTCAGCTATAGCAAATGCTGAAAATAATAATCAGATGAACCGTTCAAAATTATATATAGCAGAAATATACTCAAACCAAGGTCCTACAATGAAAAGAATAAGACCAGCAGCAAAAGGTTCAGCTGCAAGAATTAGAAAAAGAACAAGTAATACTACAATAGTATTAAAAGAACGTGATTAATAATAAAGAAGGAGGCCTAAACAAATGGGACAAAAAGTAGATCCACGAGGATATAGAGTAGGTGTTATAAATGACTGGAACTCAAAATGGTATGCTGATTCAAAACATTTTGCAGACTACTTAGTAGAAGACCATAAAATACGCGAATATGTAAAGAAAAAGTTATACGCAAGTGGAATTTCAAAAATCGAAATAGAAAGAACACCTAAATTTGTTAAAGTAAATGTTTATACAGCAAAACCTGGTCTAGTAATAGGAAAAGGTGGAAACTTAGCTGAAAGTTTAAAAACAGAAATAGAAAAAATGATTAATAAACAAGTTAATCTAAACATTATAGAAGTAAAAGATGCTGATACAAATGCACAATTAGTTGCAGAAAATATAGCAGGACAATTAGAGAGAAGAATTTCATTTAGACGTGCCATGAAGCAATGTATCCAAAAAGCAATGAAATCAGGAGCTTTAGGAATAAAATCTTCAGTATCAGGAAGATTAGGTGGAGCAGATATGGCAAGAACAGAATTCTATAAAGAAGGAACAGTACCTTTACAAACTTTAAGAGCAGATATAGATTATGGATTTGCAGAAGCAAATACAACATATGGAAAAATTGGTGTTAAAGTTTGGATATATAAGGGAGAAATTCTTCCATCAAAAAAAGAAGTAGTGGAAGGAGGAGATAACAATGCCATTGATGCCAAAAAAGACTAAATTTAGAAAAATGCAAAAAGGAAGACTTAGAGGAAAAGCTACAAGAGGAAATAAAATTACAGATGGTGAATTTGGACTTCAAGCACTAGAACTTGGATTAATAACATCTAATCAAATAGAAGCAGCCCGTGTTGCTATGACAAGATATATAAAAAGAGGCGGAAAAGTTTGGATAAAAATCTTCCCAGATAAGCCAATAACAAGTAAACCAATAGGTACTCGTATGGGTAAAGGAAAAGGAAATGTAGAATATTGGGTAGCTCCTGTAAAACCAGGAAGAATAATGTTTGAAATGGGAGGTGTTTCAGAAGATGTAGCAAGAGAAGCTTTACGTCTTGCTGGAAACAAACTATCTGTTAAGTCTAAATTTGTAAAAAAAGAAACTGAAATAGGTGGTGATAAAGATGAAGATTAGTAAAATAAGAGAAATGTCTTCACCAGATCTAGAGAAAGAATTAGGAGAACTAAAGTCAGAATTGTTTAAATTAAGATTTAGTTTAGCAACTAATGGATTAGATAATCCTATGAAAATCAAGGAAGTAAAGAAAGACATTGCAAGAATAAATACAATATTAACAGAAAGAAAATTAGCAGAAAGTAAAAAATAAAGAAAGGAGATACCATAATGGGAGAAAGAAATCTTCGCAAAACAATGATTGGCAAAGTTACATCTGATAAGATGGATAAAACAGTAGTAGTCAGTGTAGAAACAAGAAAAATGGATAAGACATATGGAAAAATAAAAAAATCAACATATAAATTAAAAGCACATGATGAAGAAAATAAATGCCAAATAGGAGATACAGTTAAGGTTATGGAAACAAGACCTCTATCAAAAGATAAAAGATGGAGAGTTGTAGAAATAGTAGAGAAGGCTGTAATAAAATAATAAAAAAGGAGGAAGTTTGCTATGGTACAGCAACAAACTATACTAAAAGTAGCTGATAACACTGGAGCTAAAGAAATAATGTGTATAAGAGCTTTAGGTGGATCATATAGAAAATATGCATCTGTTGGTGACGTTATAGTTGCTTCTGTTAAAAGTGCAACACCAGGAGGGGTTGTAAAGAAAGGCGAAGTTGTTAAAGCAGTTGTAGTAAGAACCAAAAAGCCAATAAGAAGAGCTGACGGAACAATGGTAAGATTTGATGAAAATGCAGCAGTTATAATAAAAGATGATAAAACACCAAGAGGAACACGTATATTTGGACCTGTTGCAAGAGAATTAAGAGATAATGATTATATGAAAATATTATCTCTAGCACCAGAAGTTTTATAAAGAAAGAGGTGAAAATACATGAAGTTAAGAAAAGGAGATAACATAAAAGTTATATCTGGAAATGATAAAGGAAAAACAGGAGAAATATTAGAAGTTATTCCTAAGAAAAATAGAATAGTTGTTAAAGATGTTAATATAAGAAAAAAAGCAGTAAAACCTAAAAAAGCCGGAGAAGAAGGAGGAATAATAGCCTCTGAAGCATCAATAAATGCTAGTAATGTAGCAATAGTATGTCCTAAATGCGGAAAAGCAGTAAGAGTAGGATATAAAGTAAAAGAAGACGGAAAAGTGCGTGTATGTAAATCATGCGGTGCAGAAATAGAGGTTAAAAAGAGTAAATAATATTGTAGAAAGGAGGTCTATATAGACTTATGGAAATTTTAAAAGAGCAATATGAAAAAGAAGTAGTTCCAGCATTAATGAAAAAATTCGGTTATAAATCAATAATGGAAGTACCAAAACTAGATAAAATAGTTTTAAATATAGGTCTAGGAGATATAAAAGAAGATCCTAAATCATTAGAAGGAGCTATAAAAGATGTTACAATTATAACTGGACAAAAGCCAATTGTAACAAAATCAAAAAAATCAATAGCAGCATTTAAATTAAGAGCTGGAGTTAATATAGGAGTAAAGGTTACATTAAGAAAAGGAAAAATGTATGATTTTGCATATAAACTATTTAATGTAGCACTTCCTAGAGTAAGAGATTTTAGAGGATTATCAGATAGTTCATTTGATGGAAGAGGAAATTATTCAATGGGTGTAAAAGAACAATTAATATTCCCAGAAATCGAATATGATAAAGTTGATAAAATAAGAGGAATGGACATTGTGTTTGTTACAACAGCAAAGACTGATGAAGAGGCAAAAGAGCTATTAACTCTTCTTGGAATGCCTTTCAAAAAATAATAAA
>CALXQA010000044.1 GCA_944390335.1 uncultured Clostridia bacterium | reverse complement strand
CAAATAACCAAAATAACTTTGTTCTCTCCTTTAATTTCATCATATATTTCTCCCTTTTATTACTATATCAATTTTATACCACCATATATTTTTCTTCAAGAGATTTTATAATTTTTATCTGAATTTACATTTCTGTTTTAAAATTTTCTTAACAAATGTCTTTTATGAAGTATTAAATTAAAAATACCCAAATACTCAGATTCAAAAAAATTTTATATTGACAAAATAAAAAATGAAATTTATAATACAATAAGTTGCATATAATGTTAAGAGTCATTTAAGGGCAGAATATGTGGCAGCTGCTACGCCAGCGATGGTCTGAAAAGAGATGTAGGGTACGCCGTCCTACTAAATGACTAACTAAAAAAAGATGCTTGTTTTAAGTATCTTTTTTTAGTTTTTATATTCTTTAATATAATTTTATTTTATCTCGCTTATCTGATAAATACTTTTAAGGAATAAGTCTCCTTTAGACTTTATAATTGTTTTTGATATATTTTTATCATTCTATCTTCTATTAGATTAATAACTTTTGCATATACTTGTAATTTTTTAGAATCTTTATTGGATAATTTATGTTTTGATTTATATTTAATTTTATGTTCTAAAGTAGACCAAAAGTCCATTGCCATACTCCTTAGTTGTATTTCTACTTTCATAGGGTATTTTTCACCTTCATATTCTACATCAGTTTCCAATATAATATGATAACCTGTATATCCGCTTCTTTTAGACTTTGTCAAATAATCTTTTTCTTTTAATATTCTTACATTAGGCATATTTAATATAATATCTCTAATTTTGCTAATATCATTTTTAAATGTACAAATAATTCTAATTCCAGCAATATCATTAATATTATTTATTAGATTTTCATAAGTTATTTCATAACCTTTTTTCTTCATTTTATTAATTATACTAGCTGGAGTCTTTATTCTTGATACAATATTATTAATAACATCATAATCATATATTTCTCTAAGATATTCTTTAAGAAAGTTTAAAGTTTCCAATAACTTAAGTTCTGCTTTATTATATAAAGACATAAGCATTTTAAACTCTTCGTTTGCAATATCTAATGGTATTAGCTTATTACTTATTATACCTTTTCCTTCGGCTTTTAATATATTTTCCCTAATAATCACCTCAATTCTTAAAATATTTACTAAATTTTCCTTTTAGTAATATTATTGTATCCAAAGAGTATGTCCTTTTTGTGTATTTTTAATAAATAAAAATTTACATATATTTATAATATTATATTTGTTTTATTTAGTTTTAATTACTATTAAATCAGATAAAAAATTAAATATATAGATAATATGAAATAAGTATATAACTAATAGAAAAAAGAAATAGCAAAAATAAATAAAATTTTGCTACTTCTTTATTTTCTTACTATTTCCAGTATTTATTCTTCTATGCAACACATTTGATTAAGCATCCATAACTTTTTCTTGTAAGTAAGCATATATCCATCCATTAAACTTGAAGTTGTATAAGCATTTTCATTGTCCGCTTCTTCTTTTATCTTTTTAAAGTTTTCCACTAAAGTTTCAAAATCTTTTATAACAATATTTATTAAATCTTTAGAACAAATCTTTTTACTTTCCGCTTCCTTTATTTGAGAAGTTTCTAAATATTCTTTCATTGTAGCCATTACATAAAAATCTCTTGATAACATATGTTCTGCTATTTCATCTATCTCTTTATTTACATCATCATAGTATTCTTCCAATTTTTCATGAATTACAAAAAAATCTTTTCCTTTTACATACCAATGAAAGTTTTGAAGCTTTCTATACAATACATTTAAATTAGATAATAACAAGTTTAAATCATCATTCATAATAAATAACCTCTTTTCTTTATATTATATTTTTGTTTAACTAAACTATAAAGATTATTACCCATTTTGTAAATTTTATTCAAAAAATATCTTAAGAAAAAGCAAAAGCGTAAATACAATTTTATATAGAAAATTATATTTACACTTTTTATAGATTTAATAATTTAAACTCTCATTATCTAACAAAAAATCATATATGCTCATTAGTATGATTCCATTATCATAACGCGATTTTACTACATTATCTCCTACTATTATTATTTTCTTAAAGAAATCATTAACATTCAACAAAGATTTTTGTTCTTGTGCAACTTTTTCCTTTGTTTTCATTTCCAATGCTGATTGAATATATATCTTATTATTTCCTTTATTTGCCACAAAGTCTATTTCTAATTGCTTTTTACTATCTCCTTCTCTAATATCAACTGAACCAACGTCAACATTATATCCTCGTTTTTTTAGTTCTAAGTAAATGACATTTTCCATTGTATGAGAAATTTCTTCACTTTGTCTGAACTCTAAAAAAGAATTTCTAATTCCGATATCTGTAAAATAATATTTTTGAGGCGTTTCAATAAATCTTTTTCCTCTCACATCAAACCTTTTTGCTTTTTCTATCAAAAAAGCATCTTGTAAATAGCTTAAATAATTATATATAGTTTTATCAGTCATAGAAGAATACTTATCTCTCTCTTTAAAACTATTTGATAGTTTTAAAGGATTAGTAAGAGAACCTATATCGGATGCTATTATCTGGACCAACATCTCAAATTCTTCTTTATTTTGAATTTTATTTCTATCAATAATATCATTAATATATACATTGTTTTTTTGAGTGTTTAAATAATTTATTTTAGCATCTGCTGTTTTTGCTAGTACTGCTAAAGGTAAACCTCCATAAGTATAATATTCATTTAATGCTTTTTCTTCTGAACCCTCATATATAGAATAGAATTCGGAAAAAGATAGTGGGTATACTCTTATTTCATCACCTCTTCCTCTAAATTCTGTTATTATATCTGATGATAAGAATTTTGAATTACTTCCAGTTACATATATATCTACATTACTAATATGCATAAGCCCTATTAATACAGACTCAAAATCTTTTACTTTTTGTATTTCATCAAGTATAATAAAATATTTTTTATCATCTTTGATTAACTCTCTTATATGTTCATCTAATGCATCTGGATTTAAATACTTTTTATTTTTATTTTCATCTAAACTTAACTGTATTATATGCTCTTTATCAATTCCTTGTTTCAATAAGTAGTCTTTAAATATTGTATTTAATAAATATGATTTTCCACATCTTCGAATTCCTGTTATTACTTTTATAAGTCCATTATCCATTCTATCTATAATTTCTTTCAAGTAATAGTCTCTTTTTATTTCCATACTTATTACCTCCATTACGAATTTTTTCCGTTTTAGTACTTTTTTCGTAATATTATTATACTATATCTAATTAATTTAGTCAATTTTTTATTACGAATTTTTTCCGTTTTGGTACTTTTTTCGTAATATTATTATATTACTAATTTATAAAATTTATACAATAATATCTATTTATAAATAAAATAATTCTACTCATTTATAAATAAAGCCTTAGCAATGTATGGAAGAACATCACTTGTATTATACCACCCAGACATTTTTATTTTTCCATATAATCCATTTGGGTTTGATACATATACTTTATCCTCTCCATCTGTAGCTAATAAACACATATAATGTGAAGAAGTTGTCCATTTACTATCAGGTTTGTTCCATACACATATAAGAATTGGTTTATCTTCTTTTAAATGATTCATAATATATGATTTTTTAAAATAAGCATCAGCATATAAAAAATCTGTATTAGATAAATTAAATGTATTAGTAAGTTCATCTGACATTTGATCACCTTCAAGGTGCTCTCCTGGAAAGTTTATATATTTTTTTCTTAAATCTTCTGGAGTATAGTTCAAATTATATCCGCTTAAAATAGTAGAAATAGCAGCTAAGCCACAGCCATTTTCTTCAAAAGTACCTCCCCAATATTGATTATTTTTATATGAAGCATTTCCTACTTGCTTGTACTCTTTATATACCTTACCATTAATTGATGTAAAAGTTGTATCATAACCATCTTTACCTTCTACTTTTTCTTGACCAATACCTTTATATAAATCATTATTAGCATACTCTTCTGGATTTATATTAATATCTTCTATATTACTAGATATATTTGTATTTATATAACTATTTAATTTATCTAATATATATTCTTTATATTTTAATATAAAAGATATAATTAAAATAATTATTAGTGTACAAAATATAAAAAATCTAAAATTAACCTTTCTGCTTTTTCTCTTTTTTGTATTAACATTAATATTTCTACTAGCATACACATTATTTTCCATAATAGTCTCCTTATCTGATTATTTTTTAATCTGTAATAATTATACAAAGTAAAAATATTTAATGTTTTAATTAATTGTGAAGAAATTCTTACAATTTTCTTAAGCTATTTATTTTGCTAATTTTTGTGATATAATTAAGAAATGTAAAGGGGGCATTTATGTACAATATTCTTGTTTTAGATGATGAAAAAGAAATTGCAGATTTAGTAGAACTTTCACTTAAAAGTGATGATTTTAAGATATATAAATTCTATTCTGGTAAGAAAGCATTAGAATGTTTAGAAAATGTATCTTTAGATATGGCTATATTAGATGTAATGCTTCCTGATATAGATGGATTTTCTATATGTAAAATTATAAGAGAAAAGTATAATTTTCCAATTTTAATGCTTACAGCTAAAGTAGATGATGTATCCAAAATACAAGGTTTATCCTTTGGTGCAGATGATTATATAACAAAACCTTTTAATCCTTTAGAATTACAAGCAAGAGTAAAATCTGCCCTTAGAAGATTTTATGAATATAACGATTTTAATAATAAAAAGGAATTAGTAGAAGTTTGGCCTATTTCTTTAAATTTAAAAAATCATAAATGTTTTTTATATGATGAAGAGATTGAACTTACTCCTACTGAATTTTCTATACTTCTTTATCTTTGTAAAAATAAAGGTAAAATTGTAAGTTCTGAAGAACTTTTTGAAAATGTTTGGAAAGAAAAATATTTAGATTGTAATAATACAGTTATGGTTCATATAAAAAGGCTTAGAGAAAAACTACATGAAAAGCCTAAAAATCCAAAGATTATAAAAACAGTTTGGGGGATTGGTTATGAAATTGAGTAATAATTATAGTAAAGTAATCTTTAAAAGAATTGCTTTTAGAATTCTTATATATTCTATTGTATTTACTGCAATTTTTGTTTTTTTGCTATACATAGGTATTACTTTATCAGACAATTATATTTGGCAACCATATGACCCACTATATTCTTTTTTAATTGGCATTAGGAATAATATTCCTTTTATATGGTCTTTAGGTATTATTTTAATATTATTTTTCTATTTAAGAAAAGCACTAAAATATATTGATTATGTAATGGATGCAAGTGAAAAATTACTAAGTAACAATGATGAATATATTGAACTGCCAAGGGATTTAAATGTTTTAGCTAATAGATTAAATGCTTCTAAAGCAGAAGCTTTAAGAAATGCACTTTTAGCAAAGTCTAATGAAGAAAGGAAAAATGAACTTATTGTATACTTAGCACATGATTTAAAAACTCCTCTTACATCAATTATTGGTTATTTAGAGTTATTAAAAGAAGCTCCAGAACTTCCTATAAATCAAAAGGCTAAATATATAGGTATTACTTTAGATAAAGCAAATAGACTTGAAGATTTAATTAATGAATTTTTTGAAATTGCAAGATTTAATGTTGGTAGTGTTCTGCTTAATAAAACTAATTTAAACTTAAAGTTATTATTAGAACAAGTTGTAGATGAGTTTTATCCAGTATCTAAAAATGAAAATAAGGAAATAATAATTGAATGTAAAAATGATATTAATATATTTGCAGACCCTGATAAGATTTCTCGAGTATTTAATAATATATTAAAAAATGCTATTAGTTATAGTTTTGCAAATAGTAAAATTAATATTACTGCATTTAAAAATACAAATGACAATAAAGTTAATGTAACTATAAAAAATGAAGGAAATACTATTCCAAAAGAAAAAATAGATTACATATTTGAAAAATTTTATAGACTAGATGATGCAAGAAGTACAAATTCTGGTGGTAGTGGCCTTGGACTTGCTATTGCAAAAGAAATTGTTCAAGCACATGGTGGAACTATTTTTGCAAATAGTGAAAATAACATTACTACTTTTACTGTTATTTTATAATAGTTTAAAGAACCAATATTAATAATATATTAATTAATTTAATATTCTTTAATATTGGTTCTTATATTATTATTTTTAAGATTTAGATTTAATTTATATTATATATTAATATCATAATTACTTATTTCAAACTCTTGCATTCCCATATACCCAGGTGCTATTTCATATTTAAAGAATACTATTACAACTTTTCTATTCTCATTTATATAAAAGTTTTGATATTCATTTTCTATTCCATCAAAACCACCTTCTTCTGGTGTAAAGTATGAATTTTCTTTGTCTTTTTTTCTCTCTTCTATTTGCCTATTTATTTCATTATCTACAATCTCTTTATAATCTTCTCCCAAAACATCTTTTAGATTAAGTTCTTTGCCTGTTTCTATATCTATATTGTATATATATTGTTCTGTATATGCACTTGCAAGTGTTTCACTTTTATTAATTACAAATGATACTAAGTCACTACCTGAGTATTTTAATTCATAATCTATATTTATAAGTATAGGATGATAATCCTCTAAACTTCCACCTGTATCTAATACTGCTTGCTTATATTCACTTGCTCTTTTTTCCGCTTCTTTTAGTACTTCATCCATCTTTTTTGAGATTTCATAGTTTATTCTTTTTTCTAAATCTGTATTTCCTGTATTTTGAATTGCAGGGATATTTGCATATACTAATTTTTCATTATCTTCTTCTACAATTTTTTCTATTGTTACTAATTTAGCGAGTTCTTTTATAACTGGTATTTTACTTACACTTTTAGCAAATGTTTCATTTTCATTTACTAACACTACAAATAGGAAACAAGTTGCTAAACAAGTAGATAATGCTATACCTGCTATTTTGCTCTTTTTGCTTATTTTATCTTTTTTGCCTATATATTCTCTATTTATGGTTTGGTCTACTATTTTGCTCAAATTATTCGGGATTTTTATGGAGTCATAGGCTTCTTTTGCCTTTTTTATGTTTTTCATTTTTACTTATCTCCTTCCATATTCCTCTTTATTATTTCTAATCCTTTGTATAGTCTAGACTTTACAGTACTTAAGTTTGTATTTGTTATTTTAGATATTTCTTCAAGTTTTAAATTTTCAAAATATCTTAATACAATAACAGTCTTTAACTTATCATCAAGTTTTTGTACATTTTGATAAATCTCTATGTTATTATCAGATGTATTTTCAAAATCTTCTAATTCTTCTTTTATATCACATTCCATCTGTACATATTTTTTGTTTTTCCTAATATACATTAAAGCTTCATTTATTAATATTCTATAAAACCAAGTTTTTACATACTCTTTTACTCTTAATTTATCTATATTTTCTAGTGCTTTAATAATTGCCTCTTGAACAATATCAAGTGCTGCATCTCTTTGTGCTACATAGCTATATGCTATTCTATATAATTTAGCTTCATTATTTTTTATATATTCTATTAGTATGTTTTTAGCATCTTGTTGCATAGTTTTACCTCTTATACTGTTTTTAAATATTTTTCTATATATTCACTCATATTTTGAGAATTATTGCATATACATAAAATTATGTATTTATCCTTTATTATTAAAACTGGATTTTCTAGTTTATATACTTCATTTGGAAGGTAACTTGCAAATGCTTCTTTTCTTTCTTTTATTCTTTCTATTATTTTTTCTTCAATTGCTTTTATACTATTTTTATCTTTTGCCTCTATAACTAGTATTTCTTCTGCAGTTGCTCCTGTACTTACATAGCTTACTAAGTCTTGTATAATTTCATTATTAAAGTTATAGTTAGTAATTGCTATATCTTTTTCAATTATTTCTAATGTATCATCAAACACTTTTTGATTTTTTATATCTTCTGCTAATTTATTTATATCTATAATCACTTCTCTTTCTTCATTTATACTACTTGTATTCATATAGAAGATTGTAGCTAAGATTACTAGTATTACTATCCCTAAAACATATATAATTTTTTTCATTTTCTATGCTCTCCTTTTATTTTTTAGTTATTAATTTTATTTAGATTTTATGAATTTTCCTGTATATACTTTAGCCATTTCTTACAATATTCTTTATTTATATGTATTCCATCTGTAGATGCACTTTTAGGTAAGTTTCCTTCTTTATCTGCTAATGCTCCTGATATATCTAAGTATTTTATGCCTTTTTTGTCTGCTAATTTTTTTATAAGTGAGTTATATTCTTTTATCCTTACATTATTATATATATCATCTCTTTCTGACTTTTCTTTTGTTACAGGTATTATAGATTGCAAATAAATCTTACTATTAGGTTTTATTTCTTTTATTTTGTCTATTAGCTCTTCATATTTATTTATAAATACATTGCTATATGCCCAGCCTAACTCATTTACTCCTAACATTATATATACAGTATCTATATCTTTATTCTTCATATCCTCTAATATAGTAACTTTGTCTCCATTAGATGTTTTTACAAACTCTTTTGTAATTGCTGTATCTACCATTAAACCAATATATGTATAATCTACTACATCTTTTTGACCTGTATACATTAAAAAGCCTTGAGTTCTTGAATCACCTATAAATGCTACATTATTTCCCCATTTTTTTGTTTCTACATTTCCTTCATTTTGAAGATTCTCTTCTATTTCTTCTTGCATATTTGCATCATTATATTTTTTATTTTCTTTTGTTATATTTTCAGATAAAGCATTGTTTATATTGTTATTAACTACATTATTATTAATTTCATTATTTACTTCGTTATTTAGTTCATTAGTTATTTCAACTTTATTTTGAAGTATATTATCTTTTTCTATTTCATTATAATTTAAAACTTTAGTAGAGTCATTAGTTTTTGAGAATATTAATATTAGAATTACAATTATTATTACTACAATTATATATATCATCAAGTATTTTCTGTGTTTTTTCATATCTTTTATTTACCTTTTTTATTTATTTTTGTTATACATTTATTAGATAAATTAAAAATAGAAAAAGTTTTAAAAAAGCAGATATTTTTTATCTGCTCTTTTATTAAATTCTCTCATCAAAACTTCTTTGTTCTTCATCTTTTTTGTTTTCTTGCACACTATTTTCTAAGCTTGAATTCTTAGTTTGTTTATTTAATTCAGCTCTTAGTGTTTCACAAAATGTTTTATGCCTATTTTCTAGGCTATTTTCTCTTTTTTTATTAGTAGAACTTTCACCATATTTCTTTTGAACTGGTCTTATTTTTGGTATAGGACCTACATTAGGTACTTTTTCAACTCTCATATTATATTTACCTTTCCTTTTACATATTTTACTTTTATATTCTAACACTTTAAATATTGAACTGATGATGCTATTACATCAATTATAAATATTATTACTAAAACATATATAATTATTCTTTGTATATTTTTATTAATATGCCTTTCAATTTTTTGTAATTTTTTTGATACATATGGATGTATTATTTCAATTAATATTATGCCCATTGCACCCCATATAAATGAATATGCTAAGCTTACTCTTCCTTGAAGATTTAAAAAATCTTTAGAATAGTCCCACCATCTAAGACCAAATATTGCTTCTAATATATATGAGACCATATATTCAAATATTGTAAATGCAATTACTGAAATCAAAAATTCCTTACCTGGTTTTCCTTTTGACTTTCCAAGAAGAAGTATTAATATAACTGCTCCAAATCCATATATAGGGCATAATGGACCTATTAAAAATCCTCTATTTACAAACTTTCCTTTTAGTAAAAAAGCATAAATAGTTTCTAAAGTCCAACCAATAAATGCATAAACAAAAAAATATATTATTAATTTTCTCAGCTTATCCTTTTTATTTTCTAAAACGATTAATTCGTTCATGATATCCCCCAAAGTTTGATGTTATATCTTTTCCTTTTTCTTCTGCGTTTTATTATCGTTTTTAAACATATTTAAAGCTTCTTGAGTTAATTTAGTTTTGTCAAATTTATTTATTACAAATATAAAAATAGCTACTATTAGAAATGTTACTAAATATGATACAAATATCATATGAAATTTCCCTTCAATTATATTTGCTCCTGCAATTGTAGATGATATTACAGATGGAAATCTTGCAAATGTAGATATTAATATAAATCTAAGTGGCTTTATTGGCAAAAGTCCTGCTATATATACTAATAGGTCTTTTGGTGTACCTGGTATTAAGAAAAGTATTATCATTATCCATTCTAATTTATCTACATTTTTAAATAGCTTACTATTCTCTATTTTTTCTACACTTTCTTTAGAACAAAAGCTATATACAAATTTTCTTCCAAACTTTCTAACTGCAAAAAATATTAGACTTGAAATTATGAATGCAGATACAGTTATAAATATTGTTCCTCCAATTGTTCCATAACACATGCCCGCTAATACTTCTAAAGGTTCTCCTGGTATGATTATAAGGAATATTTGTGCAAATTGAAGTCCAAATATCATCAGTAATCCTAAAAAACCAGAAGATTGGATTTTTTCTTTAAATTCTTGTTTTCCTTCATCTGTACTTAAGTTTTGAAATAAAGGAAATAAATATATTATCATTCCTATTATAATTGCTAGTACTATTACTACTAATATTATCCTAAATATTTTTGCTTTCTTTATTTTCATTTTTGGTTTCCCCTATTTATATATTTAATCATTAATCTTATACATATTTATTATTATACTACAAAATCTATTAAATATAAATAGCTAAATTATTAATATTTCCTTAATTTTAGCTACTTTTCTATTTTATTTACAAAAACTTTATCTAAAACTTCATCTGGATAATATTTATCTAAAAATATATCAATTTCATTTTCAGCCTTTATATTTTCTCTTCTTTCATATTGTCTTTGTGCTGCAAGTGATGATATGGATATATTAAATATCATAAATACTGCTACAAAGCTTGTAACTAATTTTATGCTAAATTTGTTTACCAATTTATTTAAAATCATTTCTAAAAATGGATATATTAGTTTTATAAATATAATTCCTAATATTCCCCAAAGTACACAATACATTATGCTTGTTCTACCATTAAGATTTAAAAATAGGTTTGTATAATCCCATGAAATAGTTCCAAACCATCTTTCTTGAAAATATGAACAAAAATATTCCGTAACTCCTCCTAAAATACCACTTATCCAAAATATATGATACCATTTATTTACATATGGTAATATGATATAAAAAGCTAACATTCCTAAACCATAAACTGGTGCAAATGGTCCATATATTAGTCCTTGTCTTGTTTCAAAATTATGAGTTCTAAATATATTTAGCATTACTTCCATTATATATCCAATTAAACAACCTATAACAAATACCCAGAATAACTTAAAGATTTTTATGCTTATTTTATCTTCATTTTTCATTTTTAATTATTCCTTTCTTTTATTCTTATTATTGACAATTGTTTATAATAATATAATAAATGAAAAAGATTTAATTAAAAATTGATTTATATTAATTTAAAATTACATTTTTGTAAGTCTATAAACATTTTGATAACTTAAATATTCCTATTTAAAAGCAAAAAATAAGCTAGAGGAAATAAAACTATACTTTTATTCCCTCTAATTTAGGTGTTTTTTATTTTTAGCTGTGAATAGTAACAAAATAAGTAAATTTTACAAAAATATAAGTAATAACATGTAGTAAAATTTTGACTTTAATGTTATAATAAAAAAGAAAGTGAGGAAAGTATATGAATAATATAGATTTAATGAATTATTGGATAAAAAGTTCTGATAATGATTATGATGTTATGCTAGATTTAAAAGAGAAAAAGAGAAATACATATTGTCTATTTTTTGGACAATTACTTATTGAAAAATTATTAAAAGCATATTATGCTAAGATAAATAAAAGTGCTCCGTATGCACCTAGAACACATGAATTAGCTTATTTAGCAAATAAAATGAATATGGAATTAACAGAAAGACAAGAAGATTTACTTGAAACAATTTCAGATTTCAATATGGAAGCAAGGTATGGAGATTATAAATATACATTTGAATTAAAATGCACTGATGAATATACAAACTTATGGATAGAAAATATAAAGGAGTTGAGAGAATGGTTGAAAGAATTATTGATAGAGAAATAATGGATATTGTAAATAAATATGTTGAAGTTATTTTAGCAAATTACAAAGTAAAAGCTATTATTTTATTCGGTTCATATGCAAAAGGGACAAATCACGAAGATAGTGATATAGATATTGCTATTATTACAGATGATATAAAATGCAATGATATTTTTGATGAGCAATTAAATTTAAAAAAATTAAGAAGAAATATTGATTATCGT
>CALXQA010000043.1 GCA_944390335.1 uncultured Clostridia bacterium | reverse complement strand
TAATAGGAGGAAAGTTGTTATGGAAAAGTTACTATTATTTGTCAATGGTACGACTGAAGAAGTGGCTTTAATACTTGCTAGAGATATAGCAAGTCAATATCGGAGAGTAAGGGAGGAAAGTGAAAAAGAATATTTTCCAGTACCAACTAGAAGAATAAGAAATAAGAGAGAAATTGAAGAGAATCTTTTAAGAGAAAGTATTTACTATAAAGTATTAGATGTTTTCTCTGATAGAAAGAAATTGAGGAAGTATAGGATAAAAGATGACAAAAAAAGAGGAGCAACTAAAATTAAGATTAATAACTCAACCGATTTTCTTGGTGAATTTTCTAGTTATGTTATAGGACAATATGAATTTTACTTAAAAAACAACATGTTAATCAAAATAATAGAACCATAACGTAAAAAAGGGCCGCCATTTTTGGCGGCTCATATTTATTCTACAGTAACCGATTTAGCTAAATTTCTTGGTTTATCAACATCTAATCCTTTATTTTTAGCAATATAATATGAAAATAATTGAAGAGGTATAACTGAAAGTATAGGAGAAAGCATAGGATTACATTTTGGAACCTCTATATTTAATTTAGAATTAATATTAGGCAATTCTTGATTAGTTACTATCATTACATTAGCACCTCTAGTAATAACTTCTTCTAAATTACTAATAGTTTTCTCTACTAAATTAGGATTAGTTGCAATCCCTATAACTGTAGTGCCATTTTCAATTAAAGCAATAGGTCCATGTTTTAATTCACCAGCAGCATATGCCTCTGAATGAATATATGAAATTTCTTTTAGTTTTAAAGAAGCTTCCATTGAAACAGCATAATCAGTATTTCTCCCTATAAAGAACATATCTTTTTGTGAATATACTTCTTTAGCAAACTCTTGTATTTTTGAAGTATCTTCAAGTATTATTTTTACTTTATCAGGAAGTTCTAATATCTCCATTTTAAAATCTTCTAATTCTTTAGAAGAGTATCCTAAAATCTCGGCAAAGTATACAGCTAAAATATTTAAAAGGACAACTTGAGCAGTATATGCTTTTGTAGATGCAACTGCAATTTCAGGCCCTGCATGTGTATAAATTGTGTAATCAGCTACTCTTGTTATAGAACTACCTATAACATTTACTACAGCTAAAGTCTTACTACCTAAACTTTTAGCAAGTTTTAGTGCTGCAATAGTATCTGCAGTTTCACCTGATTGGCTAATAAATATACATAAAGTATGTTTATCTATAAGCGGATTTCTATATCTAAATTCTGATGCCATATCAACTTCTACAGGAATTTTGCAAAAATGTTCAAAAGCATATTTAGCAGCGATTCCAGCATGCATAGCAGTACCGCATGCAACTATATATATTCTATTTATATCTTTTAAATCAATCTTTAAATCATCAAAATAACATTTTTCATTAGGTTTTAATCTAGAGCCAATAGTCTCCATAATAGAGGTTGGTTGTTCAAAAATTTCTTTAAGCATATAGTCTTCAAAGCCATTTTTCTCACTACTTGCACAATCCCATTCTATATCTTTTACATCTTTTTCTACTTTATTAAGGTCAATATCATAAAATTCAATAGAATTTTTAGATATAACAGAAATTTCTAAATCATCTAAGAAATAGAATTTATTAGTATAATTTAGAACTGCAGGAATATCTGATGCTATAAAGTTTTCTCCATTTCCAATCCCTATAACTAAAGGGCTATCTTTTCTTGCAACTATAATTTTGTCTTTTAATAAAGGTGATATTACTTCTATTGCATAACTACCTTTTAAATCTTTAATAGTTTTAGCTATAGCTTTAAGTATATCATTTTCTAAAGAATAATAATATGAAATTAAATTAGGTATAACTTCAGTATCTGTTTGTGATATTAACGTATATCCTTTATTTTCTAAAAAGTTTCTTAAATCTGTGTAATTTTCAATAATCCCATTATGAACTACTGCAAAAGTCTTAGAATTATCTAAATGAGGGTGAGCATTCTCCTTTGATGGAATACCATGAGTTGCCCATCTAGTATGAGCAATACCTATATTACCATTTAAAGTATTTAAGATAGGATTTTCCTCTAGATTCTTAACTCTACCTTTATCCTTAACAACTTCTAGAGAATTGTTCTCTAAAACACATATACCAGAAGAATCATATCCTCTGTATTCTAATGAAAGCAATCCTTTAATAAGCACTGGTACAGCTTTCTTTGTACCAATGTAACCTACTATTCCACACATATATGGACCTCCTATAAAAATATATTTGGTTCACAAAGGCTAGTGACATTTTTTTGTTATATATTATTACTAATATCTTTTTAAAACATCTTAGACAGTAGCATGCCTTAGAGCATCCGCCGAATATTTCGATAAACTCTATCCTCGTCAACAATTAAATTTATGTAATTGTCCAGGCGCTAATATATTTTACATAAATAAATATATTTTACTATTAAAATCTATGTGAACATAATATATAATATACAACAGATAATGAAAAGTTGCAAGTGTTTGACAAAAATATAATAATTGGCTATTATTCTAAATAAGGTGAATACTAACTTTTAATATATTAGGAGAAGCTTATGAATTATATGATATATCATTTTGAAATTGGAGATATGGTAATTGGCGAAGAAAATGAGAAAATTGTTTTAATTGAATTTTTAAAAGATATTAAAGTAAAAAGAAAAATAATAAATAGTTCTAAGAAAATAGAAACAAAAGAAATAAAAAAGGCATATATAGAACTTAAAGAATATTTTGAGGGAGGAAGAAAAGTTTTTGATATACCTATAAAATTAAATGGAACAGACTTTCAAAAGAAAGTTTGGGAAGAACTTTTAAAGATTCCATATGGAGAAACTAAAAGTTATTTAGATATTGCAAAATCAATAGGAAATCCTAAAGCATGTAGAGCAGTAGGTATGGCTAATAACAAAAATAAAATAATTATAATAGTGCCTTGCCATAGAGTAATAGGAAGTAATAAAAAATTAGTTGGATATGCAGGTGGATTAGATGTAAAAGAAAAATTACTTAATCTAGAAAAAGCTAATAAATAAATTTTAAAATTATTAAATTAAATTATATATAAATAAATATATTGTAAAAAGGATATTAAATATGAAAGAAAATAAAGATGGGGATAAGCAAGAAATATCAATTTTATTAAATAATCTAAAACAAGAAAAATCAGATGATAAGAAAAAAATAATTTTTGAAGAGTTATATAAAAAATATAGTAATATTGTATACAAAATAGCATTTAGTATATTAAAAAATGAAGATAATGCAAAAGATATAATGCAATGTGTATTTTTGAAAATATATAAAATTCCAAAAGAAAACTTGCCAAGCACAGGAGAGATGTCTTGGCTATATACAGTAACTAAAAATGAAGCACTAAATTATATAAATAAAAAATACAATAAGGATATTTCATTAAATGAAGTAAGTGATATATCAAAAGAATGCTTAGAACTTCAGAAAGTATTAGAAGATGAAAAAATAAACAGACTACTTAAAAATTTAAATGATGAAGAAAAAGAAATAGTAAAATTAAAAATAATAGGTAATTTTTCATTTAAAGAAATAGCAAAGATGTTAGGTAAAAGTGAAAGCACAATTAAATGGAAATACTATAAATCTTTAAATATTATAAAAGTACTTTTTACTAATATAGCTATATGTGTAATTTCTCTAGGTATTTACATTAAATTAAAAAATAATAATAGGAAAGCTAATATAAATCAGTTAGAAAGTAATGAACAAACAAATATAACTATAGATGTTAAGGAAAACGAGACACAAACAGATTCGGCTATAACTTCTAATAAAGAGGAAAATGGCAAAGAAGAAAATACATTTGAATATGAACAAAACATAGAATTAGAAAATATTACAGTTCAAGAATCACAAGAATTAAATAAAGATAATACAACTAATATCGAAGTATTAGAAACAGCAATTTTTCTAGTTTTACTAATCAGCATAATAAGCATTTTTGCATCTATAGTAATTTTGATTAAAAATAAGATAAAAAATAATAAAAAAGTATAAAATAAAAAATATAAAAATTATGTTGTTAAATAAAATAATCTGATGTATAATAAATGCAATTACTTTTGAAGAGGAGTTGTATAATTATGCGGAAACCTTTCATGGTAGAATTTTCTGGAACACCGGAGGCAGGAAAAACGACCACAATTAGAACTGTGGCAAATATGTTAAGAGCAAAAGAATATACAGTAGAAGTCCTTACAGAATCTGCAGAAATATTACCAAATGAAATTACTAAAGGGTCATGGGATGCTAACTTGTGGATGCATTATCATACACAAGCAGGAATATTAAGGTCTTTGTACCTTGATAAGGATATAATCTTAATAGATAGAGGTTTAATAGATAGTAAATTTTATGGGGTAAAATTTTTGACAGAAGGTTTGATAGGTAAAGAACAATATAATATTTTTTGCAAACAGTTTTTAAAGGAATTGTATCCAGATTTATTTATAGGGCTTACTGTAAATGCTGATACATCAATTCAAAGAAGAGGTGGAGAAGGAAGATTAGTAAATCGAGAGTATGTAGAGCGGTATAATAGAATTTTTAAAAAATATTATAACGAAGAAGTAAAACAGAAAAAGGTACTATTGGACACAACATCATTAGATGTGTACGAAATGAATCAAAAGGTTTTTGAAGTAATTGAGCAAAAATTGCCATAAGACTTATACTAGTGCAGAACTCTGCACTAGATTATATTAATAAATAAAGGAGAAAAGATGGATTTCTTTATAACTGAAATAAATAAAATATGCATGGAAAATAAAAAAGTAGCAATGTTTATAGATATGGATGGTACAATTGTAAACTATCCAGTGTATTTAAAAGGTACAATATCAAATACAACAAGTGGTAAATTTATAAATGAAAAGCCTATTAAATTAATTATAGATAAACTAGAAGAAATTAGTAAAATAAATAATATAGATTTATATATTCTAACATTATCTAAAAACTCAATTATAGTTGAAGAAAAGAAAGAATGGCTAAAAAAGAATATTAATTATATAACTCCTAATAGGTGGATTATATTAGATAAACAAAAAGGTGAATATAATAGTGATAACAGAGACTATGTTAAGGCTTGGAAAATGAAAGAAATAAAGGAAAAATATAATTATGATAAAGTTATACTATTAGATGATGACCATGAAATTCTAAAAACTACGTTAAATGAATTAAAAGAAAATTCTAAAGTATATCATATATCTACAGCTATTATATAAAAATCATAAATAAAGATAATAAATAAAAATAATAAAATTAAACAATAAGTGTAAAAGCAATAAATTATGTAAATAAAATTATCATAATTCATTGCTTTTTTTCTACTTTTTTGATAAAATAAAAGAATAGTAAAAAGAGAATAAAAACAAAAATGTATTAATAAAATATAGAAATAAAAAAGAAAAAAATAAAATAAGAAAGAAAGGAAAATGTCTTATGGAATATAGGTATAAACCAACTGGAGTATGTTCAAGAGAGATTATATTAGATATAGAAAATGGAATGGTAAAAGACCTAAAAGCAGTAGGAGGATGTAATGGAAACTTGCAAGGGATAGCATCTTTAGTAAAAGGAATGCCAGTTGAACAAGTAAAAGAAAGATTAAAGGGGATAAAATGTGGAATAAGAAACACATCATGCCCAGATCAAATATCAAAAGCATTAGAAGAATATTCTAAAGGCCATAAACTTAAATAAAAGGGGTTACATATGAATTATATTTTAAGAGACTTGGCAAATAAGGATAAATTCAAAAAATATATAAATAATAATACCTACCCGATGAATCTATCGGGTCTTGCTTTTGCTGCAAAAGCCCAATTAATAGCTACAACATATGAAGAAAAGAGAAATCCTATTTGTTTAATAACATATAATGAAATACAAGCAAAAGAAATGATAAAAAACTTAAATTACTTTTTAAAAGAAAGCATATATTTTCCTAAAAAAGAAATCTCAGCATATGACTATGATGTAGAAAGTAATGATATAGAATATGCAAGAATTGATGTATTAAATAAAATATATGAAAAAAAAGCAAAGGTAATAGTAACAACAATAGAAGCAATAATGCAGAAAATGATAATGCCAAGTAGTTTGTATAGTTCTGCACTATTTATAAAAAATGATGATGAAATTAATATAGAGAATATAAAAAAATCATTAATAGACTTAGGATATACAAGAGTAGACCTAGTAGAAAATAGAGGAGAATTTAGCATTCGTGGAGATATTATAGATATAGGAATAGAAGAAAATGAAGGAATAAGAATAGAACTTTGGGGAGATACAGTAGATTCATTAAGAAGATTTAAATTAGCATCTCAAAGGTCGGTAGACATGCTAAAAAACATAAAAATATATCCAGCAACAGAAAATATTTTAGAAAACTCATTAGAAACTATATGTAATAGAATAGAAAATAACAAGAAAGAATATTCTTTAGAAGATATAGAAATTATAAAAGAAGGAAATTATTTTAGTAAAATTAATAAATATTTTAATGAATTTTATATAAAAAGTACAAACTTTTTAGAATATATAAAAGACTTTGATATATTTATAGATGAGAAAGAAAAAATAAATCAAAGAATAGACGCAATAAAAAAAGAAAATCAAAATTTAATAAAAACTTTAGTAGAAAAAGAAAAAGATGTACCTGAACTTTTAGAAGAGTTAAATGATTTTAATGCAGAATTTGACAAAGTAATATATTTAGAAGAAAGAGATACTTTAAAAAATGACTTTAATACAAAAGAAAGAAATTTGTTTAAAGGAGATATAAAAAGTTTAAGTATATCAGTAAAAGAAGCAATAGATAATAAAAAGAAAGTAGTAATACTTGCAGGAAATGAAGATAATGCTAATAAAATAAAAAAAGCATTAGAAATAGATTCTTTAGTATTAGACAACCTAGACAATATTATATTAAAGCCAGGAGAGGTAATAATATCACTAGGTGCTCTTTCTAGTGGATTTGAAGATACTGATACTAATCTTTTAGTTATAAGTAGTGATGAATTTTTTGTAAAAGCTAAGAAAAATAAAAAAGTTTCAGACACATTTAAAAGTGGGGAAAAAATTGTATTTGCAGATTTAAAAGTAGGGGACTATATTGTACATAAAAACCATGGTATAGGTATTTATGCTGGTGTAAATACAATTAAAGAAGATGGAGTTATAAAAGATTACATAGAACTTAAATATAAAGATGGAGATATTTTATATGTACCTACAGATGCTTTAGATAATGTTAGAAAATATATAGGTTCAGAAGGAGGATTAAAACTTAATAAATTAGGTACTAAAGAATGGGAAAATACTAAAGCAAAAGTAAAAGGTAATTTAAGAGCAGTTGCAAAAGAACTTATAGAACTTTATGCTAAAAGAGAGCATGCAAAAGGTTTTGCTTTTTCAAAAGATAATGTTTTCCAAAAACAATTTGAAGATAGTTTTCCATATAAAGAGACAGACGACCAATTAAGATGTATAGAAGAAGTAAAAAAAGATATGGAAAGTCCTAAACCAATGGACAGACTTCTTTGTGGAGATGTAGGATATGGAAAAACAGAAGTAGCAATAAGAGCAGCATTTAAAGCAGTAATGGATAGTAAACAAGTAGCATATTTAGCACCAACTACAATATTAGCAAGTCAGCAGTATCAAGAATTTAAAGAAAGAATGGAAGAATACCCTATAAAGATAGAATTACTAAATAGGTTTAGAACAAAAAAAGAACAAAAAGAAGTAATAGAAAAATTAAAAACAGGTGAAGTTGATATAGTACTTGGAACACATAGAATATTAAGTAAAGATGTAGAATTTAAAGACTTAGGTTTACTTATAATTGATGAAGAGCATAGGTTTGGTGTAAAAGATAAAGAAAAAATAAAACAATACAAAAATACAGTAGATGTACTTACAATGACGGCAACTCCAATACCTAGAACACTTCAAATGTCAATTGTAGGTATTAGAGATATGTCAGTAATATATGAACCACCACAAAATAGAAAACCTATTCAAACATATGTATTAGAATATGATAAAGAAGTTATAAAAGAAGCTATTACAAAAGAAATAGAAAGAGGAGGACAAGTATTTTATATATATAATATTGTAGATACAATATCTTCTAAAGCATTAGAAATCCAAAACTTAGTACCAGAATCAAGAGTAGCATATGCACATGGAAAAATGTCTGGAAATGAGATAGAAAATATTATGGAAGAGTTTGTAGATGGAAAGACAAATGTACTTATATGTACAACGATATTAGAATCTGGAATTGATATACCAAATGCTAATACAATAATTGTAGAAAATGCAGATAGACTAGGATTAGCACAGCTTTATCAAATAAGAGGAAGAGTTGGAAGAAGTGATAGGCAAGCATATGCTTATGTGACATATAGAAGGGATAAAATGCTTACAGAAGATGCTCTGCAAAGATTGAAAGCTATAAAAGAATTTACAGAGTTTGGATCTGGATTTAAAATAGCAACAAGAGATTTACAAATAAGAGGAGCAGGGAGTATTTTTGGTGAGATACAACATGGACATATTGAACAGGTAGGATATGATATGTATAATAGGCTTTTAAATGAAGTTGTAAAAGAAATTAAGGGAGAAAAAATTGAAGAAGAACAAGAAATTAATATAGATATAAATTTATCTGCATATATACCAGATACATATATAGAAAATGCTAGCCAAAAAATAGAAATATATCAAGATATAGCAAACTCTAGAACAGAAGAGGATATTAGAAATATAATTGATGAGATTATAGATAGATATGGCGATATTCCAGATGAAGTTAATAATTTAATAAAAATTGCTAGTATAAAAAATCTGTGTAGAAAAACTGATATAATAAAAATTCAGCAAAAACAAAATGGAGTACTATTTTTTGTAAAAAAAATTAATGATGAAGTAATAAAAAATATATTAGAAAAATATTCACAAAATGTTAGATTTTCACCAGGAGAAAAGCCATATATAACATTAAATATAGAAAAAAATCAAGATATAGCTGAAGAAATCAAAAAGTTTGTAAGCACATGTACAAATATAGAAAATAAATCATAAAGGAATGAATTAAAAAGTAAGCTAAAAAAAATAATAAGACAAATAAAAAGATGCCCTGGTAAAAACCAGGGCGGGGTTTAAGCTTTAGTCCATCCACCAGAATCAGGTCTCTTTTTTGGCTGTGGAATTGGAATTGAATGGTTGTCAGGCTTCTTGTTAGGCTTAGGTGGATTCAAAGTTTTTTTGGACATTAAAACAACCCCTTTTCTAAAATGATATACCTATTATAACAGCAATAAAAATAAAATGCAATATAATTGGAAAATTAAAGAAAGGAAAAATTTGTAAATATTATGGTAATTACAAGTAAGGATAATAATTTAATTAAAGAAATAAAAAAATTAAAAGAGAAAAAGTATAGGAAAGAAAAGTTTATTGTAGAAGGAATTAAGATAGTAAAAGAAGCAATAGATGAAAATGCAAGTATTGATTTAATAGTTATATCAGAGTCTTTTGATGAAAATATAGAAAAAATAGATAAGTATAAAAAAATAGTAGTAACTGATAAGATTTTCAAAGAATTATCAGATGTATGTATGCCACAAGGAATTTTAGCAGTTATAAACAAAAATATTAATAAAGAAATAGATTTTAATAGTGAATACATAATGTTTTTAGATGGTTTGCAAGACCCTGGTAACATTGGTACAATTATAAGAACATTAGATAGTGCTAATATAAAACAACTATTAGTTACCAAAGATACTGTAGATGCATATAGTCCAAAAGTTGTAAGGTCAACTATGGGAGCAATTTTTAGAGTAAATATTATAGAAGTTGGAGATTATCTAAAGACTTTTAAAGAATTAAAAGAAAATGGGTTTGAAATTGTAACTACATCACTAGATGCTAAAAATAGTATATATGATATATCATATAATAAAAAGGTAGTAATTATAGGAAATGAGGCAAATGGAGTAAGAAAAGAAGTAAAGGATAATTCAGACTATTTAGTAAAAATACCAATGCTTGGAAAAGCAGAAAGCTTAAATGCATCAGTTGCAGCATCTATTATGATTTATGAATATATAAGGGAGAAATTAAAATGAGATTATTGGTACAAAGAGTAAAAAAAGCAAATGTAGATGTAAATGAAAAAACAGTTGGAAATATTGACTTGGGATACATGGTCTTAGTAGGAATAGGACAAAATGATACTACAAAAGAAGCGGACTATTTAGTAAATAAACTATTAAATTTAAGAGTATTTGAAGATGAAAATGGAAAAATGAATTTGAATATAAAAGATGTAAAAGGAGAACTTTTATTAATATCACAATTTACATTATATGCAGATACAACAAGTGGAAATAGACCATCATTTATAAATGCGGCAAAACCAGATAAAGCAAATGAACTTTATGAATACTTTTGCAATGAATGTAGCAAGTATATACATGTAGAAAAAGGAATATTTGGAATGCATATGGAAGTAACACTTCAAAATAGTGGACCAGTAACTATTTTATTAGAAAAGAATTAGTAACTCCAAAAAACGTGAAAAGATGTACAAAATTATCTCCAAAAAACGTGAAAAAATATATAAAAATATCTCCAGAAAACGTGAAAAAAACTTGACGAATTAATATTATTAGTAATATAATAATGTTAGGGGAAAATAAATATGAAAAGAAAGATATATGAAGAATTATTAAAATGGAAAGAAAAATATATAGAAATTCCACTTATGGTTATAGGTGCGAGGCAGATTGGAAAAACATATATAATTAAAGAATTTTGTCAAAGGGAATTTGAGAAATTTGTTTATATAAATTTATTAGATAATCCTAAAATAGTAGATTTATTTGAACAATCAATATCAGTTGAAGAAAAATTTACACAATTGCAATGGATATTAGATGTTAATATAGACTTAAATAAGACAATAATATTTTTTGATGAAATTCAATTAAGTGAAAAACTTATTAGCAATTTAAAATATTTTTGTGAATCAGAAAAGCCATATAAAATCATATGTGCAGGAAGTTTATTAGGTGTAAAAATCAATCGTTTTCATTCATCTTTTCCAGTAGGAAAGGTAAGAATGCTTAATATGTATCCAATGGACTTTGAAGAATTTTTAATGGCAACTTCTATAGAAGGGATTGTAGATGAAATATGTAATTGCTATAACAAAATGGTACCTATAAATGAAGCTTTGCATGAAAAATTATTAAATCTATATAGATTATATTTGTGCGTTGGAGGTATGCCACAAGCAGTAGAAAATATAGTAGATGTTAATAAAAATATATTTGAGTTTGATAGAAAAATTATTGAAGATATTATTGATGCATATCTAAATGATATGAACCAATATATACTTAATAATACAGAAAAATCAAGAATTGAAGCAATATATAAGTCTATACCATCTCAGTTAGGTAATACAAGCAATAAGTTTCAATATTCTAAAATAAATTCAAATGCGAGAAGTAGAGACTATGAAAGTGCAATGCAATGGCTAATTTCTAGTAATATGGTATATAAATGTAATTTATTAAAGTCAATTCAAATACCACCAAAAGCATATTGTGATGATGAAACTTTTAAATTATACTTAAGTGATGTGGGATTACTAACATCTTTGCTAGAAATAAAATATAATGATATACTTTTAGATAATCCCTTTTTATATAAAGGAAATATAGCAGAAAATTATATAGCTCAAACTTTTGTAAGAAATAATATTACACTTTATTATTGGAAATCTAAAAGTGATGCAGAGGTTGATTTTATACTATATAATGAAGATGGACTAATTCCAGTTGAAGTAAAAGCATCAAGCAATGTAATGTCCAAAAGTTTGAGTAATTATATTAAAAGATATAATCCAAAATATTCAATAAGGATATCTACCAAAAATTTTGGTTATGAGAATAATATAAAATCAATACCTTTATATGCAGCTTTTCTTATAAAATAATTTTTGGGAAAGATATTAAATTATAAAATATAAAATAAAAATATTACACAAAAAATATAAAACAACTTGATGAATTATAGTAAATAAGAACTTAATTATGTAAGATAAAGAATATAAATAAATTAATAATAAAAAGAGGATAAAATAATATGCAGATTATATCTATAATTATAAGTATTGTAATGTTATATGTTATATACTATATTTTTGAAAAATATAATTTTAAAACAGCCTTAATAGTAAATGGTATTTATGGAATAATAGTTTCTATCATTAATAATGGATTTAATATATTAGCTATAATTATAGGATTAGTTGTAACAACAATAGAATTATTTATTTTAGCTTTGATATATAAAAGAAGTAAATCATTTGGTGATTTTCTAATAAAAGTAATTTTTGTAGGATTAATATTAGGAATTTTAATATTTGCTATAAGCTTTATTATAAGTGTATTGTTTGGACCAATACTAGGTTAAGAAAATAAAAAATAGAATTACCAAAACTATTGACATTGTATGGAAAAATATGTATAATATAATTAATCTTTAAAAGATTATGCCAAAATAGCATCACTAAAAAACTAGGAGAGTCCTATTCTCCTAGTTTTTTCATT
>CALXQA010000042.1 GCA_944390335.1 uncultured Clostridia bacterium | reverse complement strand
AAGTAGGAAAAGAAGATATAGAAGGAGTAGATAAAGCCAAAAAAGACCATACTCAAACTCAAGAAAAACAAAAATAGAAAGGAAAAGCATATGACTGTAACATATGAAATGGCATATAAAGAAGTCTTAGAAGTACTTAAAAACTTAGACGAACAAGACTTAAAAAAAATACCAATAGAAGAAATAAGATTTTTAAAATTGCATGCTGATAAAACATATAACTATATATATAATGAAAAACTTCCAATAGAAAAACAAAATCTATCAAAAAAAGCAAAAGCAATACTTGTAACATACTTTAGAGACTACTTTGCAACAGAAAATCAAAAAAGAAAATTAGAAATAATATTAAAGAATAATGATGTACAAAATGAAGAACTAAAAAGAAAAGAATACAGTAATAATGTATTTAAGAATAATATAAGTGAAAATAAGATTAATAATGAATATAATTCAAATAATCAAATAAAAGAAATTAATAATAATAATGATAATAAAATGATAGTAGTACATAAGGAAAAAATATGGAATAAAATAATAAGTAAAATAAGGAAGATTTTAGAAAAAATCAGGAGAAAATAAAAGATGGATAAAAAAGAAATTATAAAAATAATAGACAAAATGAGTATGGAAAAAGACGAATACTATATATTAGGAGGAAGTGCACTTGTAATACTTGGAATAAAAGAAAAAACAAAAGATATAGATATATGTGTATCAGAATTGCTGTTTAAAAAATTAAAAGAAAAATATAAAATAAAAGAAGAAAACAAAAATGACTGTGGTTTCTATAAACTATCTTCAGAAATAGAAATAGTAGTAAATAATAAAAAAGAATTTAATAGAATATGGATAGAAAATTACCCAGTAGAAAATCCACAAAATATACTTAAATTTAAAGAGAAAAGAAACTTAGAAAAAGATAAAATAGATATAGAAAAAATAAAAGAATATTTAAAGAAGAATTAGAGGGAATTATGATAAAAGTAATGTTTGTATGCTTAGGAAATATATGTAGATCTCCAATGGCAGAATATATATTTAAAGATATGATAAAAAAAGAAAAATTAAATAGCAAAATAATTGTAACTTCAAGAGGGACAAGTAGAGAAGAAGAAGGAAATGATATATATTATTATGCTAAAGAAAAATTAGAAGAAGAAGGAATTAGCTACTCAAAACATAAAGCACAACAATTAAAAAAAGAAGAATATAATCAATATGACTATATAATAGGAATGGACGAAGGAAATATAAGAAATATAATTAGAATAGTAGGAAAAGATTCAGAAAATAAAGTATATAAACTTTTAGACTTTACAAATGATAAAAGAGATATATTAGACCCGTGGTATACAGGAAACTTTACAAAAGCATATAATGATATACAAAAAGGTTGCAAAGAACTTTTTAATTATTTAAAGAAAGAAGGAAAAATAAAATATGAGAGATGAGATGTTAAATTATATAAATGGAATAAATAAAATGATAGAAGAATTTACGAAAATATCACCCCAAAAAGAAAAAATAGATATATACTTAGCAGTAGGTGCAAAATTGTTAGATATAAAAGTGGCAATAAATGATTTAATAGAAGTAGAAGATGAAGAAAAAGAAACTATAGATATGCTAAAAGCATATAAAGAACAAGTAGAGAATATTATAAAAAAAATAAAGTAGGTGATAAAATGAAAATAATAATAGTAGGAGGAGTAGCAGGAGGAGCAACTACTGCTACAAGACTAAGAAGACTAAATGAAAATGATGAAATAATAATGATAGAAAAAGGAAAATATATATCATTTGCAAACTGTGGACTTCCATACTATATTTCTGATATTATTAAAGAAAAATCAGACCTATTAGTTCAAAAAGTAGAAGACTTTAAAAATAGATATAATATAGATGTAAGGGTAAATGAAGAAGTAATAAAAATAGATAGAAAAAACAAAAAAGTAGAAATAGAAAGAAAAGAAGATGGAAAAAAATATATAGAAACATATGATAAATTAATACTATCACCAGGAGCGGAACCAATAAATCCATTTAAAAACTTAAATAGCAAAAAAATATTTACATTAAGAACAATAGAAGATGCAGAAAAAATAAAAAAATATGTAACAATAGATAAACCAAAAAATATGCTAATAGTAGGAGGAGGATATATAGGAATAGAAATGGCCGAAAACCTATCCAAGCATAATGTAAATGTAATAATAGCAGAAAAAAGGCCACATTTACTGGGAATGATAGACAGTGATATAGCATGCTTGGTAAATAAAGAATTAATAAAAAACGGAATAAAAATATACTTAGGACAAGGAATAGAAAATATAGTAGAAGGAAATCATCTATATGTAAAGCTAGAAAAAGAAACATTAGAAGTAGATGCAGTAGTACTATGTATAGGAATAAAACCAGAAAGTAAATTAGCAATAGAATCCGGACTAGACGTAAACCCAAAAGGATATATAATAGTAAATGAAAAAATGCAAACAAACGACGAAAATATATATGCATTAGGAGATGCTGTACAAACAAAAAATGAAATAACAGAAAGAAAGCAAGGAATAGCATTAGCAGGCGTAGCCAATAGACAAGCTAGAATAGTAGCATCAAATATAGAGAAAAAAGAAGAAGAAAAATATGAAGGGTTTATAGGAAGTAGTATAATAAAAATATTTAATAAAACACTAGGAATAGTAGGTCTTAGTGAAAAAGAATGTAAAGAAATAGGAATACAATATAAAACAATGATAATAACACCTTATACACATGTAAGATACTATCCAGGAGCATATCCAATAACAATAAAAGGAATATATGAAGCAAAAACAGGAAAAATATTAGGAGCAAGCGTATGGGGAAAAGATAAAGTAGATAAAATAACAGACATATTATCAGTAGCAGTAAAAATGAAAATGACAGCAAAAGACTTATCAAAACTAGAACTATGCTATGCACCACCATATTCATCAGCCAAAAGTCCAATAAACATATTAGGAAATAGTATAGAAAATGAAATAAACCATTTAGTAGAAACAATAACAGTAAAAAAAGTAATTGAAATAATTAAAGCAATAGAAACAGCACAAACAGTAGAAATACCAGAAACAATAGAAACAACAGAAACAGCAGAAATAGTGGAAATAGCAGAAAAAAATAATAAAGAAGATAACAATATATACTTTCTAGATGTAAGAACAAAAGAAGAATATAATTTAGAACATATAGAAATAAAAAACAAAAAAGATAGAGTTATAAATATACCATTAAACGAATTAAGAAAAAACATAGAAAAACTAAATAGTATATGTAAAGAAAATAAAATAAAAGAATTAATAGTATATTGCCATAGTGGAATGAGAAGCTATATAGCATGTAGAATATTAACTCAAAAAGGTTTTAAAGTAAGAAATATGATAGGAGGATATACAATGTATCAACCAATGGGGACGGGCCTTTTTGGTTGAAGCATATCCTGCAGACTAGGAATACCAATTGAAAAAAAATTAAAAAAACATAAAATTTGTAATAATGTAAATCTTTTTTGCATAAAATAATTTATATAATTGTTGACAAAGGATTCTTTTAATGTTACAATTATTATACCAGAAGGAGATAAACTTTGTTTGGTGTACAGATAATGTTAGATTGAAAAATTAAGTGTATTTTAAATACACCTACTTGTCTGGAGGAGGTCAGTCAGCTGATCTCCTTTTTATGGTAAATAAATTGAGGTACTTAAAAAATTAGTTTTCTTTCTATATAATGTAAAATCTTGATTTTGCAAATAATTATAATAACAATGTCTAACCTCACCGACTAATAAATCGGCTGCTTGAACTGGATAATTATAATAAGAATTTTTATATCGCACTTTGACAGAAACAGAAGAAAGAATTGGTGGGAAAGTAATTCCATAATCGTAATTTAAAACTCCAAACTGCAACTCTTCTCTTATACTGCTTTCTAAATCATAATATCCATTAGATACTGTAGATTGTTCATCTAAATTTAGAATAAGATTAACGTGCCTATTGGGATTTATCCTATTTTGTGATATTAAATTTTCAACAATTCGTTTTACTTGTCTCTTTATAATATAATCTTTATATCTACCTTTAGATGCTTTACTATCAAATATGTAATTTTTAATCTTATGGTTAGATACAACAGCTACAGAAGTATCGTATTTTTTTATAAAATTTAGTAACCTTCGTCTATCTGAAGCTTTTAGCATATTTGATTTTAATTCAGGGCAAACATATGTACAATTTTGATGATTATGAGTTAAACAAAAATTACTTTGAATATTTAAATTATTTTTAAAGCTTGAACAATATTTAGGCTTTATTAAATTAACTAAAGACTTATATTGCCTAGCAAAATTCTCTTGTTCAGTTAAAGAAAGAAAAAATACACCTCCATAAACAAAAACTAACTCATTAGGTTCATTTTTTACTAATCTTCCAGAATCGTCCATATTTATATAAACATATTGTATATTACTTTTATTCATATGTTACTCCTTAATTAATTTTTTTAATATATTATAATTTGAAATGTTACTATTTTCAAGAAATTACCAGCATTATTCTAAAAAAATTAAGTAAATATATATAATTATCTAATGTTTTAAATAGACATACCTAATATTTTGATATATAATAAAAAAACAAAAATAGTAAAAAATAAAATATATGGAGAAAAAATGGAAACAATAAATATAGAAAAAGAATTATTAAAATTAAAAGACGAAAGATTCCAAAAATTTCAAGAAAAATTATGTCCAGGAGTAAATAATATAATAGGAATAAAAATACCTATACTTAGAGCATACGCAAAAGAAATAAATGGAAACGTAGACATCTCTACAATAGGAACAAAATATTATGAAGAAATAATATTAAAAGGAATGCTTATAGGTTTAGAAAAAAAGCTAGACTTTGAACAAATAGAAAACTATGTAAAATTAATAGACAACTGGGCGGTATGTGATGTGTTTTGTGCAGGACTTAAGCAAGTAAAAAAGCATAAAGAAGAAATGTGGCAATATATAGAAAAATATCTAAACTCAAAAAAAGAATATGAAGTAAGGTTTGCAGTAGTAATAATGCTAGACTTTTATATAGAAGAAAAATATATAGAAAAAGTATTAGAAAGATTAAGAAAAATAAAACATGAAGGATACTATGCAAAAATGGCAGTAGCATGGGCATATTCAATATGTTTCATAAAATTTTATGAAAAAACAAAAGAAGAATTTAAAAACATAAACAAAAAAACATTAGATAAATTCATATACAATAAATCATTGCAAAAAGCAATAGAATCATATAGACTAAATAATAAACAAAAAGAAGAACTAAGAAAAATGAAAATAAAATAAATAAAAATGTATAAAAAGAATAAATTATCCACAACCTGGGCAAAATATGTGCAAAGTTTGTTACAGGGAGTGGGATTTTTTTATGTATCAAATGTTAAACAAAGTAGAAAAAATAGCATTAGATAAAAAAACGCTAAAAGAATATTTAGAAAAACTAGCATCAGATAATGTAATAAAAGAAAAAAGCAATATAGACACATATCCAGTGCCTAGAGTAATTGAGAATTTTAAGTATATATCATTAATATATACTCTTTTAAATGAACATATAAAATTAGGAATAGCCATACATCCAGCGGGAGAATGGTTACTTGACAACTATTATTTAATAGAAAATACTGTTAGAACGATACAAAAAGACTTAAGTAAAACTAAATATGAAGAACTACCAAAAATTTCAAACGGTAGCTTTTCAGGATTTGCAAGAATATATGTACTATCACATGAAATAGTAATGAATACAGATGGAAGAATAAATGGAGAAGAACTAAAAGAATATATAGAAGCATACCAAAAACAGAAAAACTTAAGTATGCAAGAAATTTGGGACTTAGGAATATTTTTAGAAATATCGATAATAGAAAAAATAAGATGGATATCAGAAAAAATATTTATATCACAAATGCAGAGATTCAAAGTAGACAATATAATAGAAAGAATATTAGAAAATAAAAATGTAAAAAAATTAAAAATAGATGTAGACTTATACCCATTTATAGAATATATGTCATATAGACTAAGAATGTATGGAGAAAAAGCAAATAAATATTTAGAAATATTAGAAGAACAAGTAAGAAAAAATGGGATGACAGTTACTGATGTAATAAACAAAGAACACTTTGATATAGCACTAAAAAAAGTATCAATGAAAAATTGTATTACAAGTATAAAAGAAATATCAAGAATGGATATATTAGATATTTTTGAAAATGTAAGTATTGTAGAGAAAATACTTTCAAAAGACGAAATATATGTAAAAATGGATTATCCAACAAAAAATATGTATAGAGAAGAAATACAAAAACTAGCCAAAAAACATCATATATCAGAAGTATATATAGCACAAAAAGCCTTAGAACTATGTGAAAATAAAAAAGAGAAAAAAGCACATATAGGATACTATATCATATCAGAAGGAAAATCTGAATTATTAGAAAAATTAATAAATAAAAAAATAAGAAAAATAAAAAACAAAACAAAAGTGAAAATATATGTAGGAAGCATATATTTAATAACAATACTATTAGTACTAGCAATATGTGCAAAATCTATAATATTTGGAATACTATCATTTATACCAATTCAATATGCAGTAACAAAGCTATTTCAATATTTACTTAGTAAAATAGTAAAGCCTAAATTAATGCCAAAATTAGACTTTCAAGATACAGGAATTCCAAAAGAATATTCTACAATGTGTGTAATAACTTCAATTATAAAAGATACAAAAAATGTAGAAGAATTAATGAAAAAACTAGAAGTATATTATTTAGCAAATAAAAGTAAAAATATATATTTTACACTACTTGGAGATCCAAGTAGTGAAAAAAAAGAAAACATGGAAGTAGATAAAGATATTATTGTAAAAGGAAAAGAAATAGTAAAACAGCTAAATCAAAAATATGGAAATATATTTGGGTTTATATATAGAAAAAGAGAATGGTGCACAAGCGAAAGATGCTTTATGGGCTGGGAAAGAAAAAGAGGAATATTAAACCAGCTAAATGAATATTTGATAACAAAGAAAAATCCATTTTTAGTAAATACATGGAATGATTTACCTAAAATTAAATATGTAATAACATTAGATAGTGATACAAAATTAGTATTAAATACAGGATTAAAATTAATAGGAACAATGGCACATATACTAAATAAACCAGAAGTAAATAAAATAACAAATACAGTAGAAGCAGGACATGCACTTATACAGCCAAGAGTAGGAGTAGGAATCTTAGCAGAAAGAAAAAGTATGTTTACAAGAATATTTGCAGGTTCAGGAGGAACCGATTTATATTCAAATGCAATATCAGATGTATATCAAGATAACTTTGATGAAGGAATTTATACAGGAAAAGGAATATATGATGTAGAAGTATTTTATGAAGTACTAAAAGGTGCAATACCTGAAAATACAGTATTAAGCCATGACCTATTAGAAGGAAATTACCTAAGATGTGGACTAAGCTCAGATATAGTATTAATGGATGGATATCCATCACACTATATATCATATAAAAAAAGAAAACATAGATGGATAAGAGGAGATGTACAAATACTACCATGGCTAAACTCTACTTTAAATTTCCTATCTAAATATAAAATAATAGACAATATAGTAAGAGACATTAGAGAATTTTGTATAATACTAATGCTAATATTCACATATATAGCATCATTTTATACAAACGAAAAAATTTATCTAATAATAACATTGGTACTAATAGCAATACCAGCCATTTTAGAATTAGTGGAATATATATTAGGACTAAAAGATAATAAACAAAAACTAATAGTAAATAAACTATCAAACTTTCAAGGAATATTACTAAGATTCATATCAGAAATAATGATATTACCAGATATGGCATATGCTGAAATAAATGCTTTTGTAAAAAGTATATATAGAATGAAAATATCACATTCATATATGCTTGAATGGACTACAGCAGAACAGGCAGAACATAATAAAAAAGAATTTATAAAAGATTATTATTTAGAAATGATACCTAATAGCCTTTTAGGAATAATATTTTTATTAAATAATAATGTAGTATTCTGGATAATAGGATTAATATTTTTAATAGGACCAATGTATGCACACTATATCAGTAAAGAAATAAAAAATAATAGATTAGAAAATATACAAATACAAGATGAAAAATTTTTAATAGAAACCGCATATAAAACATGGCAGTTCTTTAAAGAAAACTCCGTAAAAGGGCTACCAATAGACAATTATCAAGAAGATAGAAAACAAAAAAGAGCATATATAACATCACCTACAAATATAGGACTATATTTACTATCAACAATTGCAGCATATGATTTAGAATTTGAAGATTTAAACTCAACAATAAAAAGATTAGAAGAAAGTATAGAAACAATAGAAAACTTAAGTAAATGGAATGGACATTTATACAATTGGTATAACATAAATACATTAAAACCAATAAAACCTTTATATATATCATCAGTAGATAGTGGAAACTTAGTAGGTTATTTATACACACTAAAACAATTTTTACTAAGTAAAGATGTTCAGAAAAATGACTTAGCAAAAAGAGTAGAAGATTTAATAAATCAAACAGATTTTAGTAAATTATATAATGAAAAAATTGGACTATTTTCAATAGGATATAACATAGAAGAAAATGAACTTACAGACTCATACTATGATTTACTAGCAACAGAAGCAAGGCAGACAAGCTTAGTTGCAATAGCGAAAAAAGATGTACCTAGCAAGCACTGGAATAATTTAGGTAGAACCTTAACAAAAATAGGAATGTATAAAGGACTAGTATCATGGGGAGGAACAGCATTTGAATATTTAATGCCAACTATAAATATTCCTTCATATGAAACAACACTCCTTGACGAATCATGTAGATTCTCGGTTATAAGTCAAAGAAAATATGCCAAAAAATTAGGAACAATGTGGGGAATATCAGAATCAGCATATAATACAAAAGACACAAAAGGAAATTATCAATATAAAACATTTGGAATACCATGGCTTGGCTTAAAAAGAGGATTAGAAGAAGTAGTAGTAAGCCCATATTCTACAGCTATGTCACTTAACTTTTACCCAAAAGAATCTATAGAAAATTTAAAAGAACTAGAGAATAATAAAGTATTTGGAAAATATGGATTTTACGAATCAATAGACTATACACCCAAAAAAGCAGTTACAAAAACATTTATGGCACATCACCAAGGTTTAATATTAACATCAATAGATAATTTATTAAAAGAAAATATATTTCAAAAAAGATTTATGGAAAATGCTGAAATGGAAGGAGTAGATATTTTGCTAGAAGAAAAAATGCCTGAAAACGTAATAATTACTAAAGAAAAGAAAGAAAAAGTTGAAAAAATTAAATATAAAGATTATGAAGAATATACTCAAAGAGAAGCAGGAATAAATGTACTTGCAAATGAAAAATATTCTGTAATAATGAAGGATGATGGAAGCAGTTATAACAAATATGGTAATGATATTATAGGGAATAATATTCATATGTATATAAAAGACATAAACTCAAAGAAAATTTATGATACAGTATCTAAAAATATAAAAATAATATTTACTACCTCAGAAAGTAAAATAACAATACAAGATGGAAATTTATTAATAAATATGAAAGTTACAATAGTTCCAAACTTACCAATAGAAGTAAGAGCCTTAGAAATAAAAAATACAGGAAATAATAATTTATCATTAGAAGTAACAAGCTTTATGGACGTAATCCTTACAAGTTTAGATGCATATAATTCACATCCAGCATTCAATAAAATGTTTATAGACTATAAAAAAATAGATAATGGGATACTATTTACCAGAAGAGTTAGAGATGAAAATAAACCAAGAGTATTTGTTGCTACAAGTTTAGTCTATGATGAAGGCGATTTAGAATTTGAAATAGATAAGGAAAAGTTTACTAATAGAGGTAATTTAGGTATACCAAAATCAGTTGAAGATTCTATGCAGCTTTCAAAAAAAATAGAAACAAATATAAATCCAATAGTTGCAATGAGAAGGTTAGTAAATTTAAAACCTAATGAAACTAAGAATGTATTTCTAGTAAATGCTGTAGGAGACTATGAAGAAGAAGCAATAACTAATTTAAATGAATATATGAAATCTGAAAGCTTAAATAGAGTATTTGATATAGCTAAGAGTAATACAGAAGCGGAAATGAGATACTTAGGTATTAAAGGAAAAGATATTGATATTTATCAAAATATGTTAGAAAAACTATTAAATCCATTAAATCAAAATAGTATAAACTATAAACAAGATTTGTCAAACGATAAAATATGGAAATATGGAATATCAGGGGATTACCCTATATTAATTATAAAACTAAAAGATGTAAATGATATATATTTATTAAAAGAAATTTTAAAAGCAAAAGAATACTTCAATATTAAAAACATTAAAGTAGATATTATTGTATTAACAGATGATGAAAATGTAAAAATCGAAGATAGTAGTGTAAAAATCTTATACAATATATCAAGAGAAGATAAAAAAATACTAGAACTAAGAGCAAACTTGGTAATTGATTCAAAATTAGGTTCTTTATATGTACAAATAAAGACAAATGAAAATAAAAATAGAAATAAGAATAATTATCAAACAGAAAATAAGACAAATAATAATATAAATATAGAAAATAAAGAAATAGAAAAAAATAAACTAGAAGACAAAAAACTTTTATACTACAATGGCTATGGAGGCTTTTCAAAAGATGGAAATGAATACCATATATGCACAAATAAAAATAAAAAAGTACCTATGGCATGGAGTAATATAATGGGAAATAAAAGCTTTGGAACAGTTATAACAGAAGCAGGTGGAGGATTTACATGGTATGAGAATAGCAAAGTAAATAGGATAACTAAATTTTCTAATGATGCTTTTTTAGATAAACCATCTGAAAAAATACTTATAGAAGAAAATAAGAAAATATGGTCAATTACATGTAATAATTATGCAGATAATAAAAATTACTATGTAACTTATGGACTAGGATATGCAAAATTTGAGCACAGCAGTAATGAAATTGAGCAAAATATGACAGTATATATCCCAATAAATAATAATTTAAAAATAAATCTAATAAATCTAAAAAATACAAGTTTAGAAAAAAAGAAAATAAAAATTATATATGATGTAGATTTTCAATTAGGAGAAAAAGAAACTAGGTTTATTTCATATAATTTTAAAGATAATTTAAATATGGTATATGTAAGAAACAATACAAACCCTAAATACTGCACATATATATCAAGTAATAAAAAAATGAAGTTTGAAAATAATAAAATTATTATTGAATTAGAAATTGAATCTTTAGAAAATATAAATGTAAGTATATTACTAGGTGCAGAAAAAGAAGAAATGGATAGTGTTGAAATTTCAGGTAAATATTTAGGAAATGAAATTGAAGAACTAGAAAAAGTTAAGAAATATTGGAAAGAAAAAACTAGAGTTGTAGAAAGTTTTACACCATTAGATTCATTTAATATCATGCAAAATAATTGGCTTATATATCAAACTATAGTTTCAAGGATGCTAAGTAAATCTGGATTTTATCAATCAGGAGGAGCATATGGTTATAGAGACCAACTTCAAGATGCTATGGGTATGAAGTTCGTAGATCCTAATATTTTAAAGGAACAGATAATTCTTCATTCTAAGCATCAATTTATAGAAGGAGATGTAGAACATTGGTGGCATGAGGAAACTTCACTTGGAATAAGGGCAAGATATACTGATGATTTATTGTGGCTTCCATATGCAGTTATGACATATATTGATTTTACTGGTGATTATTCTATTTTAGATGTTGAAACTGAATATGTACAAGGAAGAGTTTTAAATGATAATGAGCATGATTATGTAGATATATTTTTACCTTCAAACAAAAAAGAAAGTATATATCATCATTGCATGAGGGCAATAAATAAATCAATAGACTTTGAAAGATTTCCAAAAATACATGGTGGTGATTGGAATGATGGAATGAATAAAATAGGTGAAAAAGGAATTGGAGAAAGTGTATGGTTAGGATTTTTTATGTATCAAATATTAATAAAATTTGCAGAATACTCAAAATATGTAACAAGGTTTGCAAATAAAGAAACAGCAATTGCTTTAAATGAACAAAATAAAAATGTAGATGTAAAAACAATAGATTCTGATGAAATAGCAGATGAATATGAAAGACTTACTAAAAAGGCAGAATTATTAAGAAAAAATCTTAATAATGAAGGATTTGATGGAAGATGGTATAGAAGAGCTGTAGATGATACAGGTAAGTTTTTAGGGTCAGCAAATAATAAAGAATGTAAAATAGATGGATTATCACAAAGCTGGGCAGTTATATCAATGGCAGGTGATAATGATAAAAAATATATAGCTATGGAGAGTGTAGAAAAATATTTAGTAGATAAAGAAAATAACCTAATAAGACTTCTTACACCACCATTTCAAAATCAAGAATTTAAACCTGGATATATTGCTTCATATGCTCAAGGAATGAGGGAAAACGGAGGACAATATACACATGCAGCTATATGGGATGCTATTGCAGAGGCTAAGCTAAATAAGCAGGAGGAAGCTATGCAAATGTATAAGATGATAAATCCGATAGAACATTCAAAAACAGAAGAACAAGCTAATAAATATAAAGTTGAACCATATGTAGTAGCAGCAGATATTTATAGCATGGATAATTTTGCAGGAAGAGGTGGATGGACTTGGTATACAGGTTCTAGTAGTTGGCTATACACACTTCAAACAGAATATATATTAGGAATAAAAATTTATCATGGAATATTAAAAATAAGACCATGCATGCCTAAGGAATGGAAAAACTGTGAAGTGAAATTTAGATGGAAAAATGCTATATATGATATTCATTATGAAAAAGATTTAGAAAATGAAGAAGAAAATGATATTACTAAAGATTCAGTAAAAATGTTTTTAGATGGGGTAGAAGTAGATGAAATAAAACTTGATAAAAATGGAAGTTTTAATATAACTGTAAAATTTTAAATAAAAAAAATAATAAAAATTCTCTGAAAAATAATCAGAGGATTTTTATTT